>JAUVON010000404.1 GCA_030599175.1 Desulfobulbaceae bacterium
AAGTCAGCTGAGTTTTTTATCCGTTCGGTTCTTCCTGTAACCCTTGGTCGGACTGCATCTGTTGCCGATACTTGCGGTGCTGCTGTAGAAATAGATGCTGACGCCTTTGGCGGTAAATAAAAACTGATCCCCGTGTCCAGGCTCAGGAGTTGGATGCCAGGATACAGGGATGTTTTGTTTTTATAGTTTTGTCAAAAATGATGACGAGGAGCAACATGTCTGAGAATACAAAATCACCGGAAACATTTGAGGAATTCAGGAAGTCTTTTTTCTATGGTTCTCGCTCCGATATGAGTTTTAAATTCCTCGATCATCTGAGTGATGAACAGGGCGCA
This sequence comes from Desulfobulbaceae bacterium, assembly GCA_030599175.1. Lineage (GTDB taxonomy): Bacteria > Desulfobacterota > Desulfobulbia > Desulfobulbales > Desulfocapsaceae > Desulfomarina. Next base: position 336 of record JAUVON010000404.1, read on the forward strand.
GATTTTCTTCAGAAACTTTTCAGAGATGTTATTACCAGTATCGACACTGGCGATACGGATCTTTTAAAACAGACCGTTTTGGAGGGTCAGGCTGCCGCCCATGCTCATCCGGATACTTTCTCCTACAGCGAAGGAACCTTCGCACCATTTACCGTAAACCCCGCCGATGCTAAATTCACCATGCTCACCTCGTCCGGACATTATCCGGCCTATAATGACCCGGAGCCACTGGGTATCAAAGAGATGAGCCAAAGTGAGGCGGAAAGAAGAATTTTCGATTTTCTTAAAGAAAAACCTGTGCTGTCCGAAATTCCTTTTTCCATTTCTCCAGATGAGCTCAAGGTAAGACATGGCGGCTATGATACCCGGGCAAGCCTTGAGGATCCCAATGTAACCTTTCCCTGGCAACGCATGAACGAGCTGCAGGAAGATGGGGTTATAGGACGGCTGACGGAAAATGGTTATTCATTTATCGGAGCCTGTTCACAAAAAAGATTGATGAAAGATGTAATTCCGGAATGGATTCGTTTAATGAAAGAAAATGGAGTGGACGGGGCGATTCTTATACCGGTCTGACCAGTATGCCATATGTCCGTGGGACATATCGCAAGAGGATTTGAAGAGTCTGGAATTTCTACCGTGGTTATTGCAGTTGAGCCTTTCCTTAAGCGCCTGGAAATAATGTCCCTCCCCAGAACCCTGCTTACCGACAACCTGATCGGCCGGGTACTCGGTTCACCCCATGATACATCCTACCAGCGCAAAGTACTGGAAAAGGCAGTTAAGCTTTTAAGTTCTGCCGATAAGAACGGCACAGTCGAGCACATATAACCCGACTAATCGGAAAACTTTCAGTCTCGCTGGATAAGTACCTTGAAAGTAAATGGCACAGCATAATTTCAAAATAGACGCCTTGGTTCGAAGTCGGAGTTTATGCCCTGGTTTTTAAGGGTGCTTATCTCTTGTTTTTATGACAGAAGTTCAGGAGTAAGGTACTAATTGTCTGCTGGTTTACTGCCAGGCAAAGTACGGCTGCTCAAAATGGGCAACCCGGGTTTCGCGTCCGGCCAGCGCCACCTCCCTAAACTGATATAACATCGCGGCAGTGGGTGTGGCTATATACGAATCGCCGACAGGCATAAAAAGAACCGGCTGGCTGCTCTCCTCCACTCCCTGATCAAAAACCGGTGCATCATCACGCAGAAGCTCCCTGCAGGGGATCCTGTGTATCGACGCCACTTCTCTCTCGTTGGCCACAAGATTTACCCCGTCTCCACCCCAGATAACAACTGGAGTAATACGAAAACCCGACCTGGTAACAAAATCATCTAGGCAGCCTATCACCTTCTCATCAGTAAGATGCAAACCAACCTCCTCGTCCAGCTCACGCAGAGCTGCCTGCTCCGGACTTTCACCCGGATCAATACTCCCTCCGGGAAATGCCCATTGGCCTGCATGATCTTTTAACCTCGCCGATCTTCTTGTAAGAATCAGAGCTGCAGCATTATCCACGGCAGAAAGCAAACCCGATAATGCTCCCAATCCTTGATAATCGACTATAGTTAAAGCCACAGCAGCCCTTCTGAGGTTATCCGCGCTCAGACTGACCCTTTCAAATCCGGCAAGATTGGCACTAATCCGCTTCTCAAGATCTATATTGCAGAGATACTGTTTCATATTGAAATAATTCAAATAAACTTGCCAGTTACAGTCTTTGTTGCACGTGATTTGCCATTTTCAGATCCATGGGTATAACCAATCACGTCGAAATCTTTTCCTATCTTTTCCACTAATTCTTCATAGCCTTCATATTTACCACGCATACATGTTGAGACATGAATCACCTGCACCCCGGCATCTTTCATTTTGGCAAGCTTATAATCCAGGTCACCGCCACTATGGAAAAAACCGACCAATTCAACTTCAGTATCACGATACCTCACGAAACTTTCAGTTTTTGAGAAAAAACTTTGCAAACATCCCTTCCCTGTACATCTATCAGTTGTTTCTTCACGTACCAGAATAGCAATCTTCAACATTTTTAAATTTTTAATACCTTGTGTCCGGTTTAATCGTTTCTTTTGTGAAAAAATATAATATTTCCTGTTTACATCAGTAATGTCCGGTTTGAAAATTGC
>JAUVON010000335.1 GCA_030599175.1 Desulfobulbaceae bacterium
GTGCCGTGAAACCCGTACCTGCGTATCCGCTGCTCTTCATAGAGCTCATGGGGCAAAGCATAATGATATGCGTGAGGCGGAATGGATTGATGAAAAGCCGTATCAAAAACCGCGATTTGTTCGACTCCGGGAAAAAGTTCCTGGGCCACCCGAATACCATCCAGATTGGGCAGATTATGCAGGGGAGCTAAAGGAATATTTTTTTCAATTGCCGCCAGAACCTCACCGGTGATAAGGGTTGGCTGATAAAAATCCTCCCCCCCATGTACTACGCGATGCCCTACCCCGCTGATATCAGCTCTGTCTGAAATAATACCTGTGTCTGGATCAGTCAATATATCTACAGCCATACGCATGCCGCTTTGATGATCAGCGATAAACTCCTGACACATTACCATCTGTTTCTCATCAGTTCCCGGCTTCAGGGTACATTGAACGAATCCCTCTTTTTCTCCTATCCGCTCCACAAGGCCTGCAGCCAGAACAGATTCATCTGCCATATCGACAAGTTGGAACTTAATGGAAGAACTTCCTGAATTAATCACCAGTATTTTCACTATTACATCCTCTTTAAGTCAACATTTCCACGGTAGTATTAATATACCTTTTTTTGACGACAATACAATATCATAAGGCAACTGTATTCCATCTCCAAGAGCTAAAAAATCGTCATCCAGCGAACTTTCTTTTTCAACTTCTTCAGGATATACGCGGAAGAGATTTTTAATATCAAATTCCCACTTCATTTATTGGAAATAATTGGTATGTTGAAAAAATTGAACTGATATACCCCCGAAAATTACTAATATCAAGAGGAAGACAATAATGAAAAAATACCAGATAGCAATTCTTACCGTTTCTTTCATTCTGTGTTTCGGAGCGGTTTCTGCCGCAAATGACCTTCGGAACGGTTTTATGGATTACAAATGGGGAGATAATATTTCGCACTACCAGGAGTTGACCGAACTGTATACTAAAAAAGATGTCATCTACTACAGTAATCCCGCTGAATCATACACTATTGACGATATATTTATAGATGATGTTATCTTTGGCTTTTATAAAGACAGTCTTTTTGCAGTGTATATCAGCATTAATGCCCTTGAAACATATGACAGGATCAAACTGCATATGAAATTAAAATATGGTCTCCCCGACACAAAAACATCAACAAAAGACCATTTGACTACTTATAAATGGAAATATCAGGGTGTGACCATCAAACTGAAAACCGATGAGATTGAAGGAAAAATGAAGCTGGCATTTTATTACACCCTGCTCTCACGTGATCTAAAGAAAGATAACCTGGATGAAATTGACGAATCATCATTTCGATTTTTCCCAATTGATAAGACTAAAACACCCAAAATGGTTCCGTTTCTCGAGTTCTAACCTCCATGAAGTACATTTCACAACGAGACATGAAAGATGTGTGTTGCAGGGATGATTGTTGCAAAAAATTCAACTGCTGATTTTTTTCATTTTTTTGATCTGCTCTGATCGCATCTGAATTTGCTGCCTGCACTGAGGAATTAAAATGGCAATACCCGGAAATTTGTTAACCACAGCCATGGCTGTAATGCCCCATAAAAATGTCAATCAAGCCCTTGATGCGGCGCTGTCCCTTGATATTCCATTTTGGCCTCAGTTACCAAATTATAGCTATTATGAGGATATGTACGTGCAGGCTGCGGAACATTTTCCAGGTATTGTTCTCGATATAGAGAAAAAGACATTGAGATTTTCCCTGGACAAATTTGTTGCAGAATTTGAAGAAACCATGAGCCATTTTGATGATCCGGATTACTTCGATATAAGCACACAATATTCTGTAGTTTATCACGATTTTCTAGCAAGGGATTTTGGCGATCGACCGGCAATCCGAGGCCAGCTCGAGGGACCAGTCAGCTTTGGTTTCAACGTCCTCGACCAGGATGATCGTCCCATCCTTTTCGATGACAGTATCCGGCCATTCATGTTCGAATTTATGGCAAAAAGAATCAATGTCCAACTTGCCCGCTTGAAAAAACGAAATCCTAATGCCTTCATGTTCATAGACGAACCTGGCCTCCAGTTTATTTTTTCAGCGATGTCCGGCTATGGGGAGCAAAGAGCAAAAAATGATCTGGACGCTTTTTTTTCGATGGTTGATCGTCCGAGAGGAATTCATCTCTGCGGCAACCCGGACTGGGATTTTCTGCTCAACCTGGATATGGATATCCTCTCCATGGATGTCTACACAAACGGAGAGATCTTCTCTTCCTGCGCAGGCTCAATTAGAAAATTCCTTGACCGTGGTGGTGTTCTGGTATGGGGGATAGTGCCGACAGGGTTTGAAGCCTTTGGAACAGAAAGTCTCGGTTTTCTCGCCATTAAACTGGAAGGAATCTGGAAGCACTTGAGCAAAAAAGGATTGGACATTGAATACATTATCTCCAGGAGCATGTTGTCTCCTGCGACCTGCTGCCTCGTCAATCCCGACAAAGGGGTGACCGTTGAAAAGGCATTTTCCCTGGTAAACCAGCTCTCTCAGATGCTCAGGGAAAAGTACAAGATGCTTTAGCCCGCAATTCTCACGAGCTGAGGCGGCTGCAAATGCGAGGAGCGAGGCAATGGGTCATAGTTGCCCTCCGTCTTTACCTTAACGGACAACTTAGGCAGAACTTGGTTACATACCACCCAAGCAATAATTGAAATTAACAAAACAACAGGAATATAACCCATTTGATAATAAATATGTTTTCTTTGTCATTGTAGGTTGTTACCCGGTCACCATCAGGCAGTAGCAGTTTGCAAAGGTATAATTTCATCCTCGATTTTTGCCATATTTTGTCTGGCAATTTTAAGATCATAACTGATTTGCAGATTCATCCAAAATTGTGCGGTGGTATTGAAGTATCTAGCTAGCCTGAGAGCAGTATCAATACTGACACCCCGCTTTTGTCTTACCACATCATTGATTCTAGGTGCTGGAACACGCAGGGCAACAGCCAGAGCATTAACACTCATACCCAATGGTTCAAGGTACTCTTCTTTGATGATTTCTCCGGGGTGAATTGGACGCATATTATTCATAATCTGTTCCTCCTAGTGGTAATCGGTTATCTCTACATCGCAAGGCTCGCCAGACCATACAAAGCATACACGCCATTGTTTGTTGATTCTTATACTGTGCTGCTTGTTTTCCAATGAATACCATTGTTATGCATTTTGTTTTATGGTACAGTAAGACGTACATGTTCAGATAGGAGGAATACTATGAATACTGTTACATATACCGCTGCAAGGGGTAATTTAGCAAAAACAATGACTAA
>JAUVON010000368.1 GCA_030599175.1 Desulfobulbaceae bacterium
CGTTTAATACGGCATTGGTCGCCAGCTCGATCGTTGTGGCCATTTTATTACCGGTATCCCTGATCGCCGTCTGGATAACTCCCCAGATATTCAATATTCCCCCGGGAGCTGAAAGTGATGCCCGGTGGTTGGTATTGCTATCCGCATTAGCGTTCCTGATAATTACTTTCGTAAGCAGCTTTGCAGTTTCATCATATGCCCTCCACCGTTTTGATCTGCGCCTCTTAGTTAATCTTATTGGTTTGGTTGTCCAATTTAGTTGCATCATAATCCTATTCAATCTATTCTCACCGAGCCTCTGGCAAGTAGGAATAGGATTGTTCCTTTCTGCGTTCTTTTTTTTGATGGGGCATATTTTGCTCTGGCGTTTGCTAACACCTGAATTAAAGATTCAGTTAGACCTCTTTGACGCATCATATTTGAAAAAGTTTTTGGAGAAATTATTAGCTGCGGTATTTAAGCTGAGTTGGGAATTGTGAGTTGAGGCGATTTAGAGATCTCCTACTGCGGTTCAGACAGTAGCGGTTCCATCCTTGACGACTTGCCGGAGACTGTCGTAGACCCGCATTATCATACCTTTTGGGCTATTCAATAGCCACCTGCTCCCAAAGACAATTTTTTTTAGAAGACATTGATTTTTTTCTTGCATTTTGTGTATCAATCTGTATGCTTATATAGTAATGGGCATACAGAACAGTGAGAACAGACAAAAATTCAGCCGCCTTCGGCAGTCACTTAGAAGACTATCTGATGAGGCCAGGAAGCTTATCGAGCCATCTTTTTCCGATAAGCCCGTGATCAAAGGATCGGTCTATGAACTGAAACGCAAATGCGGAAAGCCAGGATGTAAATGTGCGCAGGGTGAGCTCCATAGCCGAATGGTTTTAAGTGCCAGTGAGAAGGGCAAGACCAAGTTACGCGTTATTCCGCATGGTTTTCTCGTTGATGTACAGATCAAGGTGAGACGTTATCAGGAGCTTAGACGTGCTCGTTCAAGGCTTGTGGAAATGCACAGGAAAATGATTCGGGTCATGGATGAGATGGAGGTGATGCGCCGGGAGCAGATCCCTGCGTCCGGCAAAAAGAAGGTATCACGGTGAGGACTTAGATGGACCTTGTGGTATTTGAGGAGAACAAGCCCTTTGTTTTGGAGGCGCTTGGTAATGGAAATTTTGACTACATGGAGTCTGCCAGCGAGGTATTTGAGACTGAATTTTTCCGATACATTAAAGCTAAGACAATTCTTGATAAACTCTCTGCGACTTACCCCACCCCCCGTAAGAAGGAAGACGTGCCGGTGTGGTTTTATGTAGCCAGCAACCTTTCCATGAGGCTTCATGGCGTCCATTCTTTCAACGGTTTTCCCCTGCTGGTGCGCTCAGGAGGAATGCTCAATGCTTTTGGGCACGAGGCGGGCCGGAAGGTTGTCCATCCGGATACTGGGGATGTAACTATTGTCTGTGAGGGTTTCAACAACAAGAACCAGTATGATCGTGAGACACCCTGTGACCAGGACTTTCTCCGCAAGATGGCTAAGGACACAGATGCAGGTGCCCTGATGAGGTGGTTTTGTGATGATGTGGTAAGGGTGTTTCGCAAGCATCGTAGCTTTGACAAAGAGGGTATTTTCATAGGAGACGGCTCCTACCTTTTTGTTCCTGATAATCCCAACTATGAGGGTTCAGTCAGGCTACTGTTCGATGAACATAATCATCCTGTCAGTTCACGCCAATATAAGGAGATGACTGATAATCAGAAGGTTCACTGCCAGTTGCGGCGCTGCTATAAGATGGTAACGCTTTTGCACACGAACCGGGCTTTGGACTTCTTCATTTTTGTGGCAGTTAAAGTGGTCTCGGGTAAAGATCACGAGTGTCCGGTGCTTTATGAGCTTGTGAAACAGTTTGTGGAGGTGGTGGGAAAGGGGGTGATGAAGAGGCTTATTCTGGACCGTGGTTTCCTGGATGGCAAGGCCATCTCTATTTGCAAAGAGGATTACGGCATTGATATCCTCATCCCGATTCGTCGCAACATGGATATATATAAGGATGCCATGTCGCTTTTCGGACTGCCTGAGACAGATTGGGTTCGCTTAAAAGAGCCGGAGGAGGAGGTCAAAAAACCAGCCCGACCAAGGCCCAAGGTGATCGAAAAGCGCGAAAAAAAGAGACAGGAAAAGCTCCGGGAACTCAAAGAGGAAAAGCCACCCCTACCGCCAAAGCAAGTACTTGTCAAAAGGGAAGCGGCAGTCATTGGCGGGTTTCGGAGCTGGTCCTCCTGTACGGTGCCACTGAGTGTTGTGGCCAATCGTGAGCACTATGCCGATGGCCACGAGGAGACGTGGCTACTGATTGATACTAAGGAGGTTCAGGATCCGAGAAAGGCAGCTCAGGACTACCACATCCGAACGACTACCGAGGAGAGATACCGTCAGGTTAAGTGCTTCATCGATTTGACTAATTTTACCTCTCGCGCTTTTTCTATGGTTGTCAATCAGGTCGTTTTTATCATGCTTGCCTATAATCTGCTTCAACTCTACCTATTACGAAAAGGACGCAAAGAGCTAAACAAAAAGACACTGCCTCGTATCCGTCAGCAGTTACTACCTTCTGACAGTCACGTAATCGTTTACTATCAAAACTATTATGCCCTGTTCAAGCCGTTCGAAATCGTTGGATTTGTAGTAACTCTCCATGAGGAGGCTCGCAACAAGATAGCTCAGAAGTGCCGACGTATCCGTCGTGAATTGGACGGAGTCATGAGGAACCCCCGACCGCCCTAGCTAACTCCTGTCAGCAACAATAGACAATACAATCCCGATAAAGCTGGCTTTAGCCTCTGAATGCCATCATGGGCCTTTTTTGCCTTAGGAAAGCCCCATTTCTCTAATCAAAGCTAGTCCCTCGCTATGACTCTGCGGTTGTGGACAGTTTAC
>JAUVON010000121.1 GCA_030599175.1 Desulfobulbaceae bacterium
ATCCAAGTAAAATTTCTTCCCTCATGAAGCATGATCACATGAAAAAGCAGGCTGTACAAAAAAATAATGGCTATAATAAAAGCAAGAAACTTGGCCAGCAAAACCATATTTCGCTTGGTTGACTTATTCCGGAAGAAAAAGAGCAGCTGAGATGGCAGATATTTCATAGCTGTAGGTTTGCAGAGTGGAATGTATAAATGGAGCAGTTCGTCGCTATCATGGCGTATTCCCCATCTTGGACAAATTCATGAATATGCCGCCCATTATCATCAACTTGAATGGTAAAGTCAATAATCACAGTTTTTAGCAACCAATCAGAAAATATCGACAATATCGACAATGTATCTTGCCACTCTGCAATACGAAGAAAAAACAGCATACGAAATACGTCAATCCTACCCTGTTGACAAATGCAGTACCTATAAATATAAAACTGTTTTTAACCTGGGAGAGAGTCCCGGAGACTATATAGAGGAGTTCGACGGCCATATAGCCCTTTTTCACAGTGACCTGGTGGCTGCAATATCATCCCATACAAAAGAAGATGAGGATGACCTTCTGGAGCAGCTGCTCTTTCGTTTTCTGCCCCATGAAGTCCAGAGTAAAATTGATCTCTACCATAGACCCGATACTGCTAAACGAACCCCTCTGACAAGTCGTGAAAAGGATGACATCAGAGATCAGGTACATATTTTTGATAGAAAACGACTCTACTATCTCCGCTATGGAGCCGTTGATCAGAGCCGGTTGAGCAATCTCCATGAGAAATGCTGCAAGGTTCTGCTCTACCAGAGCAGGGATGAACGGGAATACTATTTCCGAGAAGAGGAAAAAGTATTGAATCCGGGAGAATATCTGCAGTATGTTTACGCAATCTTTAACCTGCAGATCCACTTCAACTACTCTTTTGCCCCTTTTTTCCCGGAGGCACTTGCTGTCGAAGAGGTTGCCGATCATTTCATCTCGGAAATATGCCGTCTTAACAGTAACAAACAGTTCTGGAAGGGGGATAGATCAGGAGAATACCTGCACTCCCACCTGCAACGATATCTCATCATGTTTTTTGATTTCTCAGCTGCCCCAAAATCATTTCTGCATGATTTTACCCGGCAATTCAGAGACAAGCATCGCTCGTTTCGCTGGCCTGAGAAGCGATCCACGATAAAACCGGAGAGGGTAAGCGAGATATTTGGGACACCATACAATGAACTTAAATCGATGTCGCCGGAACAACTGAACAGACTCTACCGGAAAAAGGCTATGCAGCTTCACCCGGACAAGGGAGGAGATCATCATCACTTCATTGAACTCACTGCAGTCTATAACGATCTTCTTCGTTACAAATAAGTGTTGAATATTGAATTGCAAATTCGTACCTTTCCTTTCAGTTGATTTGTTACTACTTTTAAAACTGGTTGGAAGTTTTTTGAACAATAGACATTTCTTTCAAAGGGACACTGCTAATGAGCGAAGCCAAAGACAGAAACAAAGAGTCACGAGAGTATAGTGAGAAAGAAGGTGAATCCATTGAAAAAGGTTTTGAACAGATGGAAATGCTCTATAAATCACGATGTGTGCAGGTACCGACCGGGTCGAATGTTACTGTTAGAGAAATAAAAACAGAAGAATAAAACGGCTTGTGGTAAATACAGTATTTAACTAGCCCGAATAAATCAGATTTTTAGAATGCTTGGATAAGTGCCATGAAAGTATATCCAACCATATAATGTTAAACGACTTTCCTCGATTTCTTTTTTTCCTTACAGAAATTCTGGAGTAAGGCACTAAATAAAGAAACTCCTCATCCAGACAAAGCGTACAAGCCATTAAAGATTCCATCATCAAAAGTTTTACATCCGGATAACAGGGCAGAAAATGCGTGCAAAAAAAATAGGTGTCCTCATAGGCGGCTCAGGCCTGATCGGTGGCACAATTGTCAATTACTATAAAACCAGGCACGCTGACACTGTCGATATTCGTGCTCCCAGCAGTAAAAAGCTCTCCATTCGGGAAGAAAGTGACATTCGTAGTTACCTCTCCGAAGTGAGACCTGACTTTGTCATAAACGCCGCAATGGCCAGCCTTGCCTCTGACGGCCAAATGGCCTATGAAGTGAATTTTCTTGGTCCTCTCAATCTGGCCCGAGCCGCAACTGCACTGAAAATTCCGTATATCCATGTCAGCTCTGCGGCAACCCTGCCCTCCGGAACTGATCTGAAGGAAGAGGATACCATACCGATAACACCCAAACTGACCAACTATGCCAAATCTAAACTGATGGCGGAACAGACTCTGCGCCTGATGGCTGAACAGGAGGGCCTTGATTATTCCTGTGTACGACTCGCTATAGTCTATGGCGCACACGACCATAAAATACAGGGTTTTCACCGGTTGTTTTTCTCTATTGCTGATCAATCCATGCCTGTTCTCTTTACCCAGAAAAACACATTCCACTCATACTCAAACGCCAGAAAACTCCCTTACTTTATCAACCATATGATCGAAAACAGGAAGGAATTCAGCGGCATTACCTGCCACTTTATCGACAGAAATCCGGTGGATCTTGCCAGCCTCATACTGACCATAAAATCTTACCTGCAACTGAAAACTCCAAGAGAGATATATGTCCCTTATATTATGGCAAGTTTTGGTAAAAAAGGAATAGTGTTCCTGTTACGTTTTTTAAGAAAGTTTGGTTTAAAGGCAGACCTTCCCGCCGAGCTGATGTTTCTTGACAACTTTTATAAATCACAGTCCCTCTCAGCAGCACGTCTGGAAGCATCTTCATTTGTCGATCCGATGCCTGAAGAGACTATTTTTACCCGGCTGCCGGGGTTGGTTATCTACTACCTGACCCGCTGGAGTCACCAGAACCTTATCACTACCTATGATGAGACCCTCGATTTCAAGGGATCGGTGGAAGATGACTTCGTTGACAATCCAATGAAATTACTCGAATCAGTACACGCCAAAAGCATTGGTCCTTTTCCCGAAATGATGCAGGATCAATAGTTGGAAATAATGGCTTTAGATTCTGCAGCAGTAGTTCAATTTATCAAATATGGGCTGGCAGGAGGAATTGCCACCATCACCCATATCATTATTTTCCATCTCATTGCCTGGAAAATTTTTCCGGCACTACAGGAAAAAGATCATGCAGTACAATTTTTCAACCTCACCATCAAAAAAGTAAACGATGCCACCCGGGCAAGAAATTCAATGATTGGTAATTTCATTGCTTTTCTCATCTCCAACATGGTTGCCTATATCACCAATATTCTCTGGGTGTTTGAAGGTGGAAAATATCCTTTTTTAATTGAGATCCTTCTTTTTTATTGTGTATCCGGAATCAGTGTTTTCCTGGGAACGATGCTGATGGGGATCTTGATCAGACGCTTTGGAATGCTCACCACCTACGCCTTTTCTTCCAACATAGTCACAGCAGTGATGATCAATTATGTAATGAGAAAATTCTTTATTTTCCATGGGTAATGGGTAAAGTCGAGAATATGATCAAATACGGTTTTTGGCAATCAGCCAGTATATTCGGGATATTGATCCCGTTAACTCTTTCAATGCTGTTATTAGCTTCCTGCATGCAGAGGTCGGAAGAACACCCAGTTGCTCCGTTTGAACTGCCGTATCAGTTCTCTCTATCAGGAAATGCTGCCGCCCCCGCTCAATGGTGGTTGGATATAGATGATCCTGCCCTCCCCACCCTCATAGAACACGCACTCTCAGACAATTTTTCTCTCCTTATCGCCAGAGACCGCCTGAGAGAGGCAAGAGCCTCTGCCAGACAGGCCGGTGCACGACTCAGACCTACCCTTGACGGTGAAGCCAGGGGATCAACAAGGAGAAATTATCAGACCGACAGCACTACGGATGGACTACTGCTCGAACTTGCCGCTTCCTATGAAATTGATCTCTGGGGGAGACTCGCTGCAATTAGAGATGCAGCTGTTCTTAACAGCCAGGCCACTCAAGCTGACCTGTTCACCGCAGCCACATCCATAGCCGCCGAAGTAGCCCAAACCTGGTATCGTATTGTAGAGACCAGACTGCAACTACAACTGATGCATAAACAAAAAAAGACAAATGGTCATGTTCTAGAACTGATTAAGGTCAGATTTCGTGCTGGACAAGCTGGAGCCCCTGATGTACTTCAGCAGCGTCAACTCGTCGAGACAAATAATGCTGAACTGGCTGAACTCCAACGTAACCTGCAACTCCTCAAACACGAACTCTCCCTTCTTTTAGGGGAGATTCCCGGCAACTACACATTCCCCAAAATTTCGGTGCTGCCTTCTCCACCACCTTTGCCGGACACAGGAGTAGTTATCGACCTGCTGACGAGACGACCTGATATCAGAAGCAGCTATCTTCTGCTCCAGGCTGAGGACAAAAGGGTGGCTGCTGCCGTGGCTGACAGACTGCCAAGGCTGAGTATTTCAGCAGAACTTTATACCTCTGGAAGCAGGGCCAGTGACCTGTTTAACAACTGGTTCACCAACCTGATCGCCAACCTTTCCGGGCCCATCCTTGACGGTGGGTATCGAAAGGCTGAGGTCGAAAAGCGTAGAGCTAAAATGGATCGACAACTAAACGAATACGGACTGACAGTCCTGCGGGCAATCGGCGAAGTAGAAGATGCGCTCATCCAGGAACAAACTGAGGCTGAAATAGCGGATAACCTTGATTTGCGTCTGAAACTGGCAGAACAGACCGTCGGCCATGTTGCAACCCGGTACAGAAGAGGTGTAGAGGACTATCAGCGGGTTCTTCTTGCCCTGCTCTCCTTCCAGGGTTTACAGCAAAAAATCATTAAATCCAAGCGACTGTTAATAAACTACAGGATCGGACTTTATCGGGCTTTAGGAGGTAATATCCCCCTGAATGCGGCAACTACAGATGGGGTATCTGCCTCTGCCAAGGACACATAAACACACTTAATCTACTCATATGGAACAACAACCAACAGATAAAAACAAAAAACGATCAGTTATAGCCGCCCTGCTCCAACTCTTCTTTTCCCTTATCGTGCTTGGATGTGGTATTGCGATAGCCGCCTACTATCTCAAATCCACCCCACAGGCAAAACCGCGAAAAAGAGAGCCCAATCCTTTAACGGTTCAGGTTGAGTCAGCAAAGTATACTTCTCACCAGGTGATTATCAGCGCCATGGGAACAATTCTTCCAGCAAGAGAGATTACCCTCACATCGCGGGTAAAAGGTGAGGTGGTAAAGGTAAGTGGGAATCTTGTTCCCGGTGGTTTTATTGATAAAGGCAAACGACTTCTGACGATTGATCCCATTGATTATAAACTTTCACTCCTGCAACACACCAGCGATGTTGCCAAGGCGAAAAGTGACCTGGCCCTTGAAATGGGTAATCAGCTGATTGCCAAAAAAGAGTTTGAAATTCTCGGAGAAGAACCATCTGATGACGAGAAACAGCTTATGCTCAGACAACCCCATCTCGATCAAAAAAAGGCTACGCTCAGAGGAGCTGAAGCAAAACTGGATCAGGCGGAATTGAACCTTAAACGCACCCGGATTGATGCACCTTTTAATTCGGTCATCCTCTCCCGTTCTGTAAATATCGGTTCACAGATTTCAGAGGCAACCCCCCTCGTCCGCCTGGCCGGCACAGATGAATTCTGGTTAAAACTCTCAGTTCCGCTCGAACAATTGCAATGGATACACATCCCTGATAACAATTCACCTACCAGTTCCAAGGTGAAAATCATAGTTCACGAAAACCGTAAAAACCAGGGAATAAGAACAGGCAAAGTACTCCGTCTCGCCCCGGACCTTGAGGCACAGGGACGAATGGCCGTACTCTATGTGTCAATCCACGATCCACTCTGCAGGCTTACGGAAAATACAGCTAAGCCCAAACTCCTCATAGGATCATATGTCAAAGCAGAAATTGAAGGAATCCAACTCGAATCTGCCGTTGCCATCAAAAGAACCCATATTCATGATTCAGATACTCTCTGGATTTATTCTGAAAATAACACTTTAACAACTCGCAAAGTTGACATTACCTTTAAAAATCGAGACTACGTTTTTATCACCTCCGGCATCCTTGAAGGTGAAAGATTTATCACCTCTCCGCTCTCTGCGCCGGTGAAAGGAACAGCCGTAAAATTACGCCAGTCCCCGGATAGTAAGAGAGATCATTCAGATAATCTTGAGGGTTCCTCCAGTAAGAAAGGCAGCCGTATGGAGACAAAACAGTGACCGAAGCCTCTGCCCGGAAAAAAGGACTATTAGCATGGATGGTGTACAACAGGGTCACTCCAAACCTGTTGATGATAGTGCTGTTGCTTGGAGGATTTCTGATGTCTTCAAAGATCAAACAGGAAGTCTTCCCGGCATTTGAACTTGATATCATAAATATCACAGTACCCTATCCCGGTGCCGGCCCTGAGGAAGTGGAGCAGGGGATCATTCTTGCCATCGAAGAAGCGATCCAGGGCATCGAAGGTATAAAAGAAATGACGGCCACGGCTCAGGAAGGGAGTGCACGTGTCAGAGCCGAACTGCTCAAAGATGCCAAACCGCAAGAGGTACTTCAAGATATTCAGCAGGAAATAGACAGTATCAGCACATTCCCAGTGGATACTGAGAATCCTGTCATATCTCTGGTGACTCGAAAAAGGCAGGTAATCCGCCTCAATATTTTTGGCAATATTCCCGAACGCGCTCTTTTACAAACAGCCAGACAGGTGCGGGACAAACTGCTTCAGGATAAAGATATTACCCAGGTCGAACTGCGTGGTGCCAGAGATCATGAAATTACAGTTGCCGTACCGATTGAAAAACTGCGTATGCATAATCTTACTCTTGCAGAAGTAGCTGAAATCATCAAAATCAGATCGATTGAGATTCCCGGAGGCAAGGTTGAGACAGATAGTGGAGAAATTTTACTTCGAGTCCGGGACAGACGTGTCTGGGCGGATGAATTTGGTCGTATCCCCATAGTCACTACCTCCAGTGGAGCAGTTCTCTATCTTGAAGATATTGCCGATGTCCGTGAGGGATTTGAAGATTCGACCCGCTTTGCAACCTATAACAGGATGAAAAGTATACAGCTTCGTATTGCCAGAGTCGGCGATCAGACACCGATTTCCGTCTCCGAAGCAGCCCATGCAGCCATGGAAGAAATCCAGACCGACCTGCCTCCTGCTATTGGCTGGGCCTTCTCCAGTGATCGCTCCAAAATTTACAAACAACGACTGGAGCTTTTACTGAAGAACGGGCTTCTCGGCCTGGTTCTGGTCCTTATCCTGCTTGGTTTTTTTCTCGAATTAAAACTGGCCTTCTGGGTGACTATGGGAATACCTATCTCCTTTCTGGGCAGCCTCCTCTTTTTGCCTTTTTTTGATGTTTCCATAAATATGATTTCCATGTTCGCCTTTATTATTGCTCTTGGTATCGTTGTAGACGATGCCATAATCGCCGGAGAGAATATCTACGAATACCAGCAACGGGGTATGTCCTTTATCGATGCAGCCATCCAGGGTAGTCGGGATGTAGCCGTCCCTATAACTTTCAGTATCCTTACCAACAT
>JAUVON010000296.1 GCA_030599175.1 Desulfobulbaceae bacterium
AGCTTTTCTTGAGATGAGGTGGAATAAAGGCGATCTTATTTTTCTGGCAGGAGGTTTTGTCCTGGGGCTTTATACCCCTCTTGTGAAGTTGCTGCATAGAGGTGAACCTATGGCGGTGATGACTTTCTGGGTTCTGGTTACCGGTAGTTGCTGGCTACTCCTTTTCAGTGGTTATAAACTGCTGGATGTCGAGTGGACTTATATTCCTGTAAATGTCTGGCTTGGTATCTGTTATCTTGCAATCTTTACAACCGTAATCACTTTCTTTCTGACCCAGTATACCATCCTGTATCTTGGACCTACGAGGGTCATGGCCTATTCCTATCTTTACCCGGGATTGGTGTTGTTGATCGAACTGGCTTTGGGTCATGGATTGCCGTCACTTTCAGTCCTGCCCGGTGTTGCTATTGTACTGATCGCCATGTTTATAATTCAGCATTTTGAGAAGTGAGCAGGTTTGCCAATTTTTTGTTATGGAGTTAAAGAATGAAAACCACAGCTGCGGACATCATGACCACCGATTTTTCTACCCTGCTTCCTGAAACGCCGGTCATCGATGCGATCAGGATGTTTCAGGAATCTTTTAGCAAACAAGGTCGTCGACTCTTTGGTATGATTGTCTCTGATGAGGATCAACATTTAGTCGGGATGCTCTCCATGTATGATATTTTACTCTATCTGCGGCCCAAGCATATTCACGTATGGGGTTCGATGGAGGATCTCGAAATTGCCGGGGTAATTGACGCTGCAGGCAGCCGGATCAAATCTATTCTGGTGGGAGATATCATGACACCGGATGTAGTCACTGTCGGTCCCAATGCTAATTTGATGATGGTTCTAGACACCATGATCAAAAAGCACGTCCGCCGGTTGCCGGTAGTGGAGGAACAGCGTGTAATAGGTATTGTTTATATATCAGACCTTTTCAGCCAGCTGTTGGAGCGAATCAGCGACTGACGGCAATGCAGCCGTTTAAATAAATTTTTATTTCAGATAGCCCCGGAGTAATAATGGCGCAACTCAACCGGAAAAGTACTCTCCGTAATCTCACTGTCAATGATGCCATGCGTCGACAGATTATCCAGCTTGATCAGGCTAAAACCATTGACCTCGGTATTAATGTTCTTATAAAATATAAGGTAAACGCACTTCTTACCGTTGATTCTCAGGGAAAGCCTGTAGGTGTGGTATCCAAGACGGATGTCATGGGAGCTTATTATGCCGGGCTGCCCGTAGAATCCCCCCTGGAGTACATTATGGTTTCTCCTCCGCTTTTTTGCCGGTTGGGAGATTCTCTTGAAACAGCTCTGGAGCAGATGCGCACCAGTGGGGTCTATCGTTTGTATGTTACCGGTAATGAATCGGGAGATCTCGTTGGTGCTCTGGCCTATCCCGATATCGTCGGCCTACTGTATCAATATTGCCACCAATGCGAATACAGCCATTTGAAGACTTCGAGACAATCAAATCAGGATGATTCTGTTCGCCGCTTCAATGTTCGGGAAGTTATGACGCCGAGTGTTAAAAGTATCGGAACGGGTGAAACATTGAATACGGTAATGGAAATCCTCTCTGCTTTTCGATTCGGCGCCATGCTGGTCACTGATGAAAACGGCTTTCCCCGTGGTGTCATATCAAAAACCGATCTGGCCCTCAATTATAAGCATGGCGTGGATCCCGGGGTCGCGGCTCATACCGTGATGAGTGGGCCTGTTTCTACCTGTGATGTTGATTCAATCCTGGAGGAAGCCGTAAAAAAAATGATCATGGTCGATATTCACAGGTTGTTTGTTCACGAGGGTGAAACGAGTAACATTGTGGGGGTATTGTCTCTCACTGATGCGGCCAGGGTTCGTTCAGGCTCTTGTTACGCCTGCGTTTCAAGCCGTATTAAAGTGGAAGACCATGATTGATAGGGGTTAATTTGACTCCTGGTGAACCAGGCTCAGGTACAGATCACCACGACCGTAGGGGCCGGGGCGGCCCTTGCCTTTTATGCGGAGTTTTCCGCCGACTGTGCTGCCCGGAGGAATTTTGATCCTCAGGGTCTGTTCTCCGGTATCTCCATAAACAACAACCTGTATCGTTTTACCCCGTTTCAACTCCTCTGGAGTTAAAGGAGTATGGTAGGTTGTATCGTAATGTTTAAGCTGTTTACTCCCTCCGGAGGTTCTGGCCTTTCCTGTGCTGCTTTCCTGTTGTCCTGATCTCAGTATGGAGCCGACAGCGGTGCTCATTGATTTGAGGAGAGGAGAGTTACCGGAGAGAGTTTTTCTGGTCGCTTTGGAGATCATGGGGCCGGCCATGGAGCCAAGCAGGAAGATACCGCCGAAGAAGATACCTCCTTTGCCGTTAAAAAAGCTTTTTCTCACAAAATTGGAACTTGAGCGAAAACCGGATCTTTGAAATTCATGCAGGAGGCCCCGAAACATCCGCTGGAAACGAGGATCTCTGAACAGATCACGAAGAATATCCTCTTGACTGTAAGAAAATCCATCGGTGCCGTTTGAACTGGAAAAATCACCTTTGCCGCTGGCCCTCCACCTGTTGTATTGGCGTTTTTTAACCGGATCCGTAAGTACTCCGTAAGCCTCTGCAACCTCTTTGAATTTTTCCTCCGCCTCCGGTGAGTCAGGGTTTCGGTCGGGGTGGTACTGCATCGCAAGTTTACGGTAATTTTTGCGGATTTCATCTTCTGTTGAAGATTTTGTTACCCCGAGTATTTTGTAATAATCTTTCATGGCAAAAGTTTGTTACCTGTATACTACCTGTTGTGGCTTCCATTGTCATGGAAGTTTTATTTTGCAGAAAAAGAGAATAAACCTATTTCGGCTTCTCTCTTTAAACATAAGTACTGTAGTTTGGATTGAGAGATACGCATATCTGACACCAGGATAAGGAAAATGAAAAAACTCATTCTAGTTTTGATTATAATAGCGGTTGCTGTCAGTTTTTTTGCATTTGACATGGATCAGCTGCTCACTCTTGAAAATATCAAATCCAGCCAGGCTGAGTTTGAGCAGTTGAAGGAGGATTCTCCTGTTTTGGTCAGTCTGGTCTTTTTCACACTCTATGTGGTCGTCACTGCATTGTCTCTACCCGGGGCAGCATTGATGACGCTTGCCGGAGGAGCTCTGTTTGGTCTGGTCTGGGGTTTGGTGCTGGTTTCTTTTGCCTCTACAATCGGGGCAACGCTGGCATTTCTTGTTTCCAGGTATCTGTTTAAAGAGAGTGTACAGAATCGTTTCGGGGACAGGCTGGCCGCCATTAATGAAGGGGTAAAGACTGAAGGAGCCTTCTATCTATTTACCCTTCGTCTGGTGCCGATATTCCCTTTCTTTCTGATTAACATTCTGATGGGATTGACCCCTCTCCGCACATTCACATACTATTGGGTCAGTCAACTGGGTATGCTTGCCGGAACCATAGTTTATATTAACGCGGGCACCCAGCTTGCTCAGATTGACAGCCTTGGGGATATTGTATCCCTGCCGCTGCTTTTTTCTTTTGTTCTTCTGGGAATATTTCCGCTTTTGGCAAAGAAAATTACTGAGTGGATTAAAAAGAGAAAGGTGTATGCAGCCTGGCAGAAGCCGAAAAGGTTTGACCGTAACCTGATTGTCATTGGTGCGGGTGCAGCCGGGCTTGTAAGTTCATATATTGCTGCTGCTGTGAAGGCAAAGGTCACTCTGGTGGAGGCCCATAAAATGGGGGGAGATTGTCTCAATTACGGCTGTGTTCCAAGCAAAGCCTTTATTAAAAGTGCCAAACTTGTCCACCATTTGAGAAACGGTGAACATTACGGGCTTGAAGGAGCTGAAGCCAAATTCAAGTTCAGTAAGGTGATGGCACGTGTCCATAAGGTTATTGCTACGGTGGAACCCCATGACAGTGTTGAGAGGTATACGGGTCTCGGGGTTGAGGTGTTGCAGGGATATGCA
>JAUVON010000267.1 GCA_030599175.1 Desulfobulbaceae bacterium
ATGAACAGAATTCTTTGCATTGATACGGATAATTTGATTGCAGTAGTTGAACCGGGGGTTGTGACCTCTGAATTGCAAAGGGAGGTGGAAAAACTCGGCCTCTTTTACCCGCCGGATCCAGCTTCGAAGGATTTTTGCACCCTTGGCGGCAATGTTGCTGAATGTGCGGGTGGCCCAAGGTGTGTCAAATACGGTGTTACCAAAGATTATATACTGGGGTTGCAGGTGGTGACCGCCACCGGTGAGATAATCAGGACCGGCGGCAGGACATTAAAAAATGTTGTCGGCTATGATTTGACTAAACTCTTTGTCGGGTCTGAAGGTACCCTTGGCATTGTTACGGAAATAGTCCTCAAGTTACTGCCGAAGCCGGAAGCAAAAAAGACCATGCTGGTGCAGTTTGAGACCATTGATGGCGCTGCCCGTGCCGTAGCCGAAATTGTCAGGGCAAAGATCATCCCGACTACACTGGAATTTCTTGATGCCGCAACCATTGGCTGTATCAGGGATATTTCACCTGTTCCTCTGCCGGATGAGTGTAAGGCACTGCTTATCATTGAGGTTGATGGTGACAGTGAGGTTATAGAAAAACAGGCGGCCAGGATACTGGATATCATCCAGTATCTGGGTGTCCTTGATACCCGTATTGCTGCTACTGCTGAAGAATCAGAAGAGATCTGGGATGTAAGGCGCAAGGTCAGTCCGAGTCTTCGTAAAGTGAATCCTGATAAATTTAATGAGGATATTGTTGTTCCACGCTCAAAAATTCCCGAGATGATCAGTACACTGGAGGGATTATCGGAAAAATATGGAGTGCCCATAGTCAATTTCGGTCATGCGGGTGACGGTAATATCCATGTCAATGTGATGGTTGATCTTGCCGAAGATGGTATGCAGGAAAAAGTAGACAAGGTGATGGTAGAGATTTTTCGCTCTGCTGTGGCCCTTGGGGGTTCGATCAGCGGTGAACATGGTATCGGGACTTCAAAAATGGACTATCTTGGTATGGAGGTTGACAACGCCACCGTTGGTTATATGCGCCGGATAAAAACTGCCTTTGATCCAAACAATATCCTCAATCCCGGGAAAATATTTAAGAGCGCCACGCTGAGCTGAAGATGGGTAAGAATAAATCACTAAAGGATTATGAGCAGCAGATCCGTGAATGCGTAAAATGCGGTGCCTGTCAGGCCCACTGCCCCACCTATCTGGAAAACCGCAGGGAGGGGAGTGTTGCCCGTGGAAAAATTGCTTTGGCCGCGGCTCTTCTTGATAAAACAGGGGATCTGGAAAAGAGGCTGCGGCAGGATATCTCCATGTGTTTGATGTGTGGTTCCTGTGTCGATAAATGCCCCAATAAGGTGCCGACGGATCAGATAGTAGGCGCCATACGGCGGGAAATTACCGATAATCGCGGCCTGTCTCTTGTCGGCAGAGGGGTGTCCACAGTTATCGGCAATAAATCTCTGATGAAGGCGGTAGTTAAGACCAGTGCTGTTCTCTCTCCTCTGCTGTTTAAAGAAGTTCCCGCATCTAGCGGCCTGCGTTTGCGTTTCCCCGCGCCTGTGATGAAGGATCGCAGCCTGCCCAAATTTCCTGGTGAGAATCTCTTTGATCTCTTCCCCGAGTTTATTCAAGGGGATACCAATAAGCCCACCGTTGGCTTTTTTGCCGGCTGTTCGATTTCCTTTATATATCCTGAAATTGGTGCTTCGATGATCCGTCTGCTGCAGAAGATGGGTTACTCTGTTTTTTTACCGAGATCTCAGAAGTGCTGTGGTATTCCTGCACTTTCTTCGGGAGACGGCAGGCTGGTGGAGAAACTCGCTGATCAAAACATAAAGAGTTTTCTGGAGCATGATGTACAGCATATCATAACCTGTTGTGCCTCTTGTCATGGAGGGATAAAAGAATATTACAGCAGTATGAAGGCTGACAATACTGAATTTACCGGCATGGTTATCGACTTTAACCTGTTTCTGGCTGAGCAGGGATTTATAGAAGAGATGGCGGAATTACCAAAATGGCAAAACCGCACAAGGGTGACCTATCATGATCCCTGCCACCTTAAAACCCAGGGGATTGTCAAGGAACCAAGGGCACTTCTCAGGGCCTTACCTAATGTTGAGTTTGTGGAGATGGATGGCGCCTCTTCCTGCTGCGGTCTTGGCGGCACATTTTCGGTCTATCACTATGAAACCAGCAAGGCAATAGGGGCACGTAAGATAGCGGGACTAAAAGAGAGCGGTGCGGAAATGATTGCCACCGCATGCCCCGGCTGCATCATGCAGCTGCAGGATGTGATAAACCATGCCGGTTTGAAAGTGAAGGCGGTTCATATACTTGATCTGATAGCAGAATCGCTTCACTAGGAGCTTGTCCGAGAATGCATTTCGCCCAAACTCTTCGTTATTTTAAAAAAAATAATGCTCGCAGGTAAGCGTAGACTCCGATATCACGTATATGGCTGTGCTTATTTTTTTGGAAAACCTCGATTTTAAACAAAATGCTTATTCTCAGACAAGCTCCTAGACTAACTCGAAATCTACGCTATCCACAAGGCCGTACGATACATATTACAATCTTCTAACCTGACATTACTGTATGCAAGTGGAAATAAATAAAAAATCGATAATACAGGAACTGAAAAATCCGGTCAAGGTGGTCTCAAAGATCATGCAGACGACCGCATTTCAGTATTTTTTCACCAGGATTTCTCAGGCAGGTTTTCTGCTCTTTGGTTCAGCAATACTTGCTTTTATCTGGTCAAATGTTGATCCTGCAGGATATGACCATTTCTGGCATCAGGAGTTGACTGTTTCTCTTGCCGGTTTTACTCTTACCCATTCCCTTGTTCACTGGATCAATGACGGATTGATGACGATTTTTTTCCTCACCGTCGGTCTTGAGATTAAAAGGGAACTGCTGGTCGGGGGACTCTCTGACCCCAGGCGGGCTGCACTACCGATAGCTGCAGCGGTCGGAGGTATGGTTTTTCCAGCCGTTATCTATCTCTTTTTTACCTGGGGAACCGGTACTGAGGCAGGGTGGGGAATTCCCATGGCAACTGACATTGCCTTTTCCCTGGCGGTTCTCAGCCTCCTTGGAGACAGGGTACCTTTTGGTGTTCGTCTGTTTCTTACTGCTTTTGCCATTGCCGACGATCTTGGGGCAATATTGGTTATCGCACTGTTTTACACCCCTGCCATTGACCTTGCCGCCCTGGCTGTAGCTGCAGCAATAATCTCTGGTCTCTGGAGTTTAAACTATTTTGGTGTTCGCCATTCCCTTCCCTACATCCTGCTTTGTATTTTGCTCTGGTTTGCTGTCGCAAAAGCGGGCCTGCATCCAACTGTGGCCGGGGTTATCACAGCGCTGTTTATTCCCTCTACCGGTAAATATGATACTGACTTATTTCTTGAGATGGTGAGTAAACGTCTGGAGGATATTCAATGTCGGGATGGATCCTGTGGTGAGAGTATTCTGGTTAACCAAAATCACTTGAATGCAGTACAGGAAATCAATCTGGCCTGCAGGGAAGTTGAGACACCCCTGCAGCGGCTCGAACACGGCTTGTCATCCTGGGTCGGATATCTTGTTTTACCTCTGTTCGCTCTTGCTAATGCGGGTATTGCACTTACCGGTCTTGAGCCGGTGGCGGCACTTACCGACCCGATTACTCTTGGCATCGCTATGGGGCTGGTGTTGGGTAAGCCTCTGGGGATTTTTATCTTTACCTTTGGAATGGCCTGGATTCTGAAAACCGGGTTGATCCAGGGGACAAGCTGGACTCAGATTCTTGGTGTGGGGCTGCTCGGCGGTATCGGTTTTACCATGTCTCTCTTTGTTTCCAACCTGTCGTTCACCGATTCCGTCCATCTTGAGTATGCCAAAATAGGTATTATGATCGGCTCCTTTATCAGCGCCGGAGCAGGGTATGCTCTACTGCGCTGGTCCAGGTAATGCCTGCTGTCAGCTATATTTTTAGCCAAGGCATTTAAATGCCTTGGTACTGGCTCCGCAGATAGGGCATTTCCAGTCTTCGGGCAGCTCCTCGAATTTTACCCCCTTCTTAATTTTTCCTTTTCTGTCTCCTTTCTCAGGATTAAAAATATAGCCACAGTTAACTGTCTGACATTGCCACATATCTTTGGGTTCTATCATCTTCGACTCCTGTTATAATTGATGGGGTCGTAAAAAGTTTTCATCTTGTTCGTTGTTGCAATTTTTCTATCATTACGACGTACTGTATGTACGCCGAAATAATAGAAAAATTGCACGCCTCCAATATGAATTTTTTTACTTATCCATCAAAACTGAGGTTTTTACGAACTTATCAACCAAGGCAGTTAAATGCTTTGGTGCTGGCTCCGCAGATAGGACATTTCCAGTCTTCGGGCAGATCCTCAAA
>JAUVON010000049.1 GCA_030599175.1 Desulfobulbaceae bacterium
ATGATGCACTCCGTAATCCCTTCGGCGGTGATTGGGTCGTCAGCATGCAGGTCAACAATCATGAGCGTGCTGAAGAGGACGTCTGGGCACTTCAACTTAAATACAATTTTGAGCGACTTGGCATAAAAGGGTTGAGTGCGGATGTCTGGTACGGAAGTTTCAATACTCCCGATTCGGGTGTAAATACTTCTCCTGACCTGGATGAAATTGATTTTAACCTGCAGTATAACCTCGGCGGGTGGTTTGAAGGCTGCAGTGTCAGGCTTCGTTATGCATTCATAGACCAGGATGAAGATGTAGCAGGTGGCGAAGATTATTCCGACGGAAGAATCTACCTGCAATATAAATTTTAGTACCTTAGAAATAATTAATGGCAAACAATATATCCCTTATCAGCAAAGAAGTGCTGAAGGTCCTGCGAAAAAGTATCGGAAAGATATTTGCCGTACACCTTGCCTATGTGGCACTCGGTGTAATCCTGTTCACCCCCCTGATTGGTCTTGTCGGGAAGCTCCTGCTGAAATTGTCCGGTAAAAGTATGCTGTCCGATCAGGATATTATCTATTTCCTCCTTACTCCATCCGGGATAGCGGCACTGATACTGTTTGCTGCCCTGTTGATAACTATCATGGCATTCGAACAGGCTTCAATGATGGCTGTCTGCAGCTGCACTATGAAGGGGTTGCACACCGGTATTATGCAACCCCTCTATTTCACCGCCAGAAGAGGGGCAGGAATCTTCTCATTCACCGTCCATCTTATTACACGAATTCTGATAATCATACTCCCCTTTCTTGCCGCCGGAGGTGCCATTGCCTGGTTTCTCATTACAGACTATGATATCAATTATTATCTCTCGGAAAAACCACCAGAGTTCCTGATTGCTGCCATACTTATAGGACTTCTTCTGGCAGCGATGCTCGCAATTCTTGTGCCAAAACTTCTCTCCTGGTCCTTTACGCTTCCTTTGATCCTGTTTGGAGGTGTATCTCCCTCCAGTTCATTTAAAGAAAGCAAAAAGCTTACTAGAGGACATCGGCAGTTGTTCCTGCTGACATTTGGATTGTGGGCGATCTCTACAGTGCTGCTGGGAGCAATTGTACTGGGTACAATTAAATTTCTCGGTTCGAATCTGGTACCAATGTTCTTCAATTCACTCAACCTGCTGGTGATTGTATTGGGAGCACTGGTGGCTTTATGGTCACTTGGAAATCTTTTTATCACAACATTTACCTCAGGAAGCTTCGCCTCTCTTCTGGTGATACTCTATAAAAAATATGGGTCTGGCTTGGACATAAGTGATCTTACTCAGGAGAAACGCGGCCGACAATGGCGTATGACTGCACCACGTTTAGCCCTGCTGCTGGGTGCCTGTGCCATAATTGCTGCAATTGTTGGAACCTCGCTTTTAAACGATATCCGAACAGACGATAATGTAACAGTCATTGCCCATCGAGGGGCCGCAGGTAAAGCACCGGAAAATACACTTGCCTCCATACGACAGGCAATAAAGGATGGCACCGACTGGATTGAAATCGACGTTCAGGAAACTATTGACGGCCAAGTTGTAGTCATCCATGACAGTGATTTTATGAAATTAGCGGGTGTGAACCTGAAGGTATGGGACGGAACTCTGGAGCAGGTAAAAGAGCTCGATATCGGCAGCTGGTTCGACCCGGAGTTCTCAACCGAACGGGTGCCAACCCTGGTCGAGGTTCTTGAGGAGGCGCGGGGTAAAGCCCGGGTCATGATTGAACTTAAGTATTATGGACATGACCAGCAGCTTGAGCAACGGGTTGTAGATATCGTTGAACAGGCCGACATGGTTGATCACGTTGCCATCATGTCATTGAAGTACGATGGTGTCCAGAAAGTCCGCGCCCTGCGGCCGGACTGGGTTATCGGGCTGCTCTCAGCCAAAGCAATAGGCAATACAGCTAAACTGGACGTAAATTTCCTGGCCGTAAACATGGCTATGGCCACCCCTCATTTTATCAGCAGCACACAGTCGGCAGGCAAGCAACTGTTTGTCTGGACCGTAAATGACCAGGTCTCCATGTCTCGTATGATGTCCCTCGGTGTGGACGGCATCATAACCGATGAACCGGAATTGGCCAGGAAGGTTCTTGCCGAACGGACTGAAATGAGTTCAGTGGAGCGTTTACTGATACATACAGCAGTACTGGTAGGCCGCCCAATCCCGCAAAAAGAATACCGTGATCAGTCGCCATGAGTTTCTTTGGTAGAAAACTACCCCCAGCCGGAAGATGGTTGCTTTTATTTGCAACTGCTCTGCTTTTACTCTTACTGGTCACTGCTCTTTTTTTATCGGGGAAATCAAATTCAGAGACAGAGTCAAGGATAGAAACACGTGTCGATGCGCTGGAGCGCCAACTTGAAATGGAACGCCATGAACAACTGGCAACCCTTAAAGTCCGTGCCGGTAGCGCACTGACCGAATTCACTACGGACGGCTGCAGCGGTGGACTCTCCATCGGCTGGGAATACCTGGCCGGCAACATCAAGGATTTTCAAACCAGCCACGGAACAGAGCCTCCCTGGGAATCATGCTGTATCAGTCATGACCGACAATACCACACAGGTGGACCTCGTGAAACAACTGCGGATGAAAGCTTTAAGGCCCGCAAAGAAGCGGATCTGGCATTAAAGAGCTGTGTTCTGCAGACAGGCCTCAAGAGAGCGCCGGAGCTAATCGCCGAATACGATGTCTCATCACATGAAGTGCAGATTATCTATACCGGTATAGCCGATTTAATGTATCGATCGGTACGCATCGGCGGCATGCCATGTACCGGCCTGCCCTGGCGCTGGGGATACGGCTGGCCTGAATGTGAATAAAGGACGTAGGAATTCGAGCAGTTCATACCCTCTTTGGGGGTTGTTTTAAATAGAGAACACCAAGCGGCGGCAGGGTCAGGGTTATCGAATATGCTCGCCCATGCCTTGGCACTTTCCTCGCTTCAATCGGGCCGTCGTTGCCGATGTTCCAGCCCTCGTAATAGCTTGACTGGGAATTGAAAATCTCCTCATATGTCCCCGGATATGGCACACCAACCAGGTACTCGTGTCGTGTGTCGTCAGAAAAATTGCACAGTACATATATGGTCTCATCCGGCTTATCGCTCTTGCGCATAAAGCTGATGCAGTTATGTTGATAATCACCGTCATCAATCCATTCGAATCCTTCTCGTTTTTCATCATACTGATGCAGTGCGCGTTCATCACGGTAGATACGGTTTAGATCACTCAGCATCTTTTGCAATTTTATGTGCAGAGGAAAATCGAGAAGATGCCAGTCAAGGCTCTGCTCAAAATTCCATTCGGCAAACTGGGCGATCTCGCAACCCATAAAGAGAAGTTTCTTCCCGGGATGCGCCATCATATGAGCGTAAAGGGCACGAAGGTTGGCAAATTTCTGATTGATATCCCCGGGCATTTTGTTGATGAGAGAGCCTTTCATATGAACCACTTCATCATGACTGAGCGGAAGCATGAAGTTTTCATCAAAAGCGTACCACATGCTGAAGGTGAGCTGATGGTGATGATGCTGACGGTAAATCGGATCATAGCTCATATATTTAAGTGAGTCGTGCATCCAGCCCATATTCCATTTAAAGCCAAAGCCCAGACCTCCTATGGAGGTCGGGCGTGTCACCATCGGCCAGGCAGTCGACTCTTCAGCAACCATCAGGATATCTGGAAACTCACGGTAGACACTCTCGTTGAGGTTACGTAAAAAGGCAACAGCCTCAAGGTTCTCATCGCCGCCGAATTCATTCGGAATCCATTCGCCCTCTTTCCTCGCGTAATTCAAATAGAGCATTGAAGCAACAGCATCAACACGGATGCCGTCAATATGATACTTCTCCAGCCAGAACATTGCTGAGCTGATAAGAAAAGACTGCACCTCATTGCGGCCATAATTGAAAATAATGGATCCCCACTCCGGATGAAATCCCTGTCTCGGGTCATCATGTTCATACAGCGCTGTACCGTCAAAATTGATCAGGCCGTGCATGTCGACAGCAAAATGTGACGGTACCCAGTCCATAATGACACCAATACCGTTTTGATGCATAATATCGATCAGGTACATCAGGTCTTCGGGCTCTCCGAAACGTGCCGTTGCCGAGAAGTAACCCACCACCTGGTACCCCCATGATCCAAAGAACGGATATTCGGTCAACGGCATGAATTCGACATGGGTATAGTTCATCATTTTAAGATAATCGACAAGCTCATGGGCAAGTTCACGATAGGTCAGATACCGGTTGTTATCCTCTACCTTCAGGCGCCATGAACCAAGATGAACTTCATAGACACTGATGGGAGCATCGTGGTTATTGTGTTTATGGCGAATGTCCAGCCATTCGTTATCCTGCCACTTATATTCATCAAGGCTCCATATACGTGATGCGGAATTTGGTGGTTTTTCACTGTAGAAGGCAAAGGGATCACTTTTGTCATGAATTATTTCATGGTGTCTGGAGACGATATGGTACTTATAGGTAAGCCCCTGCTCCACTTCCTCTATAAAACCTTCCCAGATGCCGGAATCATCGTCCCGCAGCCGGAGCGGATGACTGCCGGTGTCGTAATCATTGAAATCACCACGGACACTCACGCGCTCAGCATTAGGTGCCCAGACCGCAAAACATACGCCTTTTACCTTTTTGCGGGTCATCATATGAGAACCGAGTTTATCGTATAACTTGGTGTGATTTCCCTGCTTGAAAAGATAGATATCCATATCGCTCAACAAAGAAACATCATAGTGAATAGCGTGTGTCATAATGGCTCCTGTTTATATGAAAGTCATGTGTAATTTGGGAAGAAAGGGATTCGGAGGAGTGTTGACACAACAGGTAAGCGACCCTGCGAGACTCCGATCCACAGCCTGCGAGGACGTTTGGCAACACTCCTCCGAATCCCGGTTACATTACTTTCATGTTTTGTTGTGAAATTCATTTCATGGGCGTTAGCGGCGAATCCTGAGACGGCCGTCGATTAAGCGGTGGTAGAGGTATTCATAGCCCTTTGCTGCCACATCCCAGTCAAAACGCTTTTTCATGCCATTTCGACGCAGTTGTTCAAAACCTGTACTGTCATGATACCAGGTGTCAACTGCCCATTGTACTGTACCGCTGAGTGCCTCCGGCGTTGCATCGTAAAACTTGAAGCCGGTGCCGCTTTTAGTTTCTGCATCATAGTTGTCAATGGTGTCATCCAACCCTCCGGTTGCCCTTACAATCGGCACGGTTCCATACCGCAGACTGTAAATCTGGTTCAAACCGCAGGGTTCAAACAGTGACGGCATCAAAAACAGGTCACTTCCTGCTTCAATCCGGTGAGCCAGATCGTTTCGATAACCGACGAACAAACCAAATTTTTCAGGATATCTGCCACTTATATCACTGAAGAAATGTTCTGCCCACCTTTCCCCGGTGCCCAGCAGGACCATCTGGATATTAAGCCCCATCAGGTGCCATATGGCCGAGGCCAGCAGGCCGATACCTTTTTGTTCGGCAAAACGGCCGACAAGGCCTATCAACGGCACATCACTGCGTTCGGGGAGATTGAACGCTTTTTGCAGTTCAGCTTTACATATCGCTTTCCCTGAGAGGTCATCACTGTCAAACTGTCTGGGAATAAAATTGTCCACCTCCGGACTCCACTCCGTATAATCAACCCCATTCAATATACCGTGAAGTTTTGAAGCATGGGCATCAATGAGACTGTCAAGTCCCCAGCCAAATTCAGGAGTGCGGATCTCCTGGGCATATTTTTTGCTGACGGCATTGATGGCATCAGCATGAACAATGCCTCCTTTGAGCAGATTGACGCCGTCATACTCTTCCAACTCACTGGCATTAAAGTGTTCCCAGCCTATATCGAGTACATCCATGGCACCTTTATAAAACTTTCCCTGGTGCTGCAGGTTATGAATGGTCAACAGCGAACCTGTATTTTCAAAATCAGGATCAGAACCATAGGTCGAGTTCAGCAAGATTGGCATAGCCGCAGTATGCCAGTCATTGGCATGAATAACATCAGGTCTGAAATGCAATTTTTTAGCAAGCTGCATGGCCGCTTTGGAGAGAAAGATAAAACGGTTGTCGTTGTCTCCGTACCCTTCTCCATCTTCATCATAAAGCCCTTTTCGCCCAAAGAATCCCTCGTGTTCTATAAAATAGATCGGCACGTCACTCCCCGGGAGCACCCCCACATAAACGGAGGACCATACTTCACCCATACTTCCCATATGCACCCCGAGGGAGCCCTCAAGAGGTTTAAGGCTATAATATTCTATGTCGACAATGTAATAACGCGGCATCACCACCCGCACGTCATGACCCAGCTGACGAAGTGCCTTTGGCAATGCCCCGATTACATCAGCGAGACCTCCGCTTTTTGCAAAAGGTACAACTTCGGAAGCTGCAATTAAAATATTGAGTCTTTCCATAATCAGGCTCTGTTACTGTAATTTATCACTTTTGATATCAGGTTGTTTTAAGTCCGTATCTTTCTTCGCAGCTATTCTGTCATAGAGCTGTGTCATTTTCAATAAATCATCTGCGATATCTGAAGAAAGATCCCTCTTTAAAAAACGGTATTGCCAGTTGCCGCTGGAGGTGCCCGGCAGGTTCATACGTGCTTCATTGCCACATCCGAGAAGATCCTGCAGGGGAAAAATTGCCAGAAAGGCAACGGATGAGAGGGCCGCTCTAATCATATCTCTATGAATAACTCTGCCGTCGGTGTTAAGATAGCGTCTAGTAAAATCCTTTACCTCTTTCGGCTGTTTATCCCACCAGCCACGAACAGTATCGTTATCGTGGGTACCTGTATAGATAACCTGATTATAGTGATGATTATGGGGCAGAAATAATGAAGAATTATTACCCCCTTCCACCCCCTCAAAACCAAACTGCAGGATAGCCATTCCCGGATACCCGAGCTCATCAAGCATCTCTGTCACATCTTCGGTAATGACTCCTAAATCTTCAGCAATAATTGGAGCACCGCTGCCAAGATCACGTTCTATGGCATGAAAAAGTCCGGCGCCTGGTCCTTTTTTCCAGGTACCTTTCACAGCCGTTTCTTCCTTGGCGGGGATCTCCCAGTAGCTGGCAAAGCCTCTGAAGTGATCTATGCGGATAAAATCAAACATAAATGAGAGCAGCTCAAACCGTTTGACCCAGAAGGAATAGCCCTCATTCTTCAGCTGCTGCCAGTCAAAAAGCGGATTGCCCCAGCGCTGTCCTGTTTCACTGAAATAATCGGGAGGCACACCGGCAACGACGGTGGGTTCGCCTTTTTTATCAAGATAAAACCATTCCTGATGACTCCAGACATCACTGGAATCATGGGCAACAAAGAGAGGAATATCACCAATGATCCTGATTCCCTGAGAGGTTGCATAACTGTGCAGCTTCTGCCATTGATCAAAGAAGAGAAATTGAAAAAACCGATGTCGCTCTATCTCATTCTCAAGCTTTTGAGACCATGAACTGAGCGCTTCAGGGCTACGCTGAACCAGTTCCTCAGGCCAGCTTGTCCAGGGTCTGCTCTGGTGAAATCCCTTAATTGCTGCAAACAGACAAAAATCCTTCAGCCAATGCGCATGTTTCTTACAAAACCGGCTGTACCGTTGTACAACAGCGGCAGGTTTTTCAGTTAAAAAATTACTATGAGCTTTTTTGAGGAGTTCGTACTTGAAGGGAATCACACTGCCAAAATCTACATGATCATGGGGGAATTCCGGTTTTCCAATATCCTCACTTTGCAATAGTCCCTCTTCCAGTAAGAGATCGGGACTGATAAGCATGGGGTTGCCGGCAAATGCGGAAAGTGCTTGATAGGGAGAATCGCCATATCCGGTCGGTCCCAGTGGCAGCATCTGCCAGATGCTTTGCCCGGAAGCACTGAGAAAATCGATAAATTCATATGCACCGGGGCCAAAGTCACCGATTCCCCATTCAGATGGTAGTGAGGTCGGGTGCAGTAAGATACCGCTGACTCGTTGTTTAATCATGGGGTTACGCCTTTATTGAAACTTTTTCTTTTTAAAAATGAAAGCATTCCTGCCTGAATGGACACGAACTAAAGAATCCTCATATTAAGATAGCACAGGGTATTTTTATCGACAGGCCGCTAGTATTTGACAAGATAGCCTTTACCTTCCAGGCAAACACTGAATGCTTTTTTGAAGTTATTGATCTGCTCCTGGGTGCCCTGCTGTTGGGATTGACCCTGTTGTTCAGCCTGGCTCGCAGCCTGTTGCGCAGACCTCCTGCCTTTAAGGCGACCACCAACTGCGCCGGCAGCCGCGCCATAGGCGGCACCTCCACCAGCATCGTCACTGGCTATCTTTCCAATAACCGCACCAGCTGCCGCACCACCCGCAGCCCCTCGCAATCCGCTGCCTTTACTGGATTGCTGAGCCGAAGCCTTAGCCTGTTCTGTTTGCTCTGTCTGGGATGTACTCTGTTTTTGCAATTCAAAAGGATCATTGCCGCTATTCTGTACGGCCCAGTCATAGCAACTCGCCTCGTCTTTTGACTGCTGATCAGCAGCCTGACCTTTTTGAGGAAAAGCATATACATTCAGTGTTGATGCCAGTGTCTTTCCGGACGGTGGATTTTGGGCAACAGCACTGGACATGAAGAATAAAAAAGGTACTACTAACACAAGATATTTTTTCATTTTTTTTCCTACGAATAATGGTTTTATAAAAGGCTAAGTTCTTCCTCGTTAGCCCCGTAATTTGCTCTTTGACAAGTTCATAAGTTACAAAGAAAATATACAATAGCCACAAAATAGTGTTTCAAAATCAGCATTAAATTCACTGCTGCGCCTGCTACAGCAGAAACACTGGGAGGACTACCTCTGCGGGAACCAACTTTATCATGGAAATAAACGAGTGCCAGACCACCACCGTATCCAACGGCCGGCTCTGTGACAATTATATGAACCGGCAGCAAACCATCTCGATCGAGAAGCCAGTTGCTCATATCCAGTTTACCATCACTCGGATCAATAAATATGCAGTCCTAGCCAATTCCCGTTGCAAGCTGGCGGCAATATTGCCTGAAGCTGGAAGAACGAGAAAAACAAAACCCAAATCACTACACGGTTATTAAACATATTATTTCCGGCGTTAATTTGCAGTTGACCCTGGTGATGATCAGATCCTTGTCGGCATCAATTAATATGGTTTTCTAAACATTCGGCATATTATGGTGACACTATTTTGCTATCTCTCCTTTGTCAACTCAAAATCCTCTCTGATTACGTATGAAACTCAGCTGCTTTTCTCGTCATCCCCGCGCAGGTGTGAGATAGCGTAAACTTCGATCCAGAGGTTCTGCTCATAACTGGATCCCCGCCTGCGCGGGGATGACAACATTGAGGGATAATATTTCACCTGTGTTATCAACATGTTAAGACTATATCCACAGAATTGGCTGAGTTTCATACGTAATCAGGAAATCCTCTGGATTCCAGCTCCAGTCAAACCAGGGTTCAGTGGACCATTGCTTTTTTTTGCAAAAAAGTTGCGTCATAGGTGTCCAAGTAGGATTGTTAAAAACCACCTGAAACACCACGCTGTTCCATTGACTTACTACCGGCTGGTAGCATAAAATTAAGTAGTGCCTTAGAAATCTCTTTCTTCTTTTTTTATATGAAAGTCAATTTTACTCCCCAGGCAGGGAGGGATTCAGATTAGACATATTGTTCAGCGTTATTGATTCATGAAAAGCCAAACTTGTCGTAAGGCAAGGACGGAAAGCTACGGGTCTATTAGATAGCCGGGCTGCCTTGGAAAAAGGTAGCCCGGTTTTTTTTTAATCTTCATTAACGTTTCCAGAGGTGTGAATTCTTAAAACCTGATGGCGTCGTAAAACGTCCGATCTCCTTTGTTTCAAGTTTTCCTCAAAACCTCAACAAAGAAAAACGGGAGGGTTTTCTCATATGACTCTCAGAGTTGATACCAGACAAATAATCCATGCGCTCTCGGACACTCTTGACCTTGTAGGAGTTGATGACGTACAGCATGGGAAACGAGTTGCCTTTATGGCTATGCAGTGCGGAAAGGATCTTAACTATGACTTGCCTTCCATGAGGACTCTTTATCATGCCGCCCTTCTCCATGACTGTGGCGTTTCCTCTACCAGGGTGCACCATAAACTTGTAACTGAATTAGATTGGAGAGAATCTCAACATCATTGCCTGAGGGGTGAGCAACTGCTTTCCAGTTGCCAGCTTTTTCATGATTTGCCGGCTATTATTCGCTATCACCATACCCACTATGAAAATATGCCGGCTTCAATAGAACGAGAGACAGCTCTGATGAGTAATCTCATTTATCTTGTTGACCGGGTTGATGCCTTAATTGCCCAGCACAAAGGTGTTGATATCCTCATTGCCCGCAAAGATATCTGTCGGATAATTTCCAAATATCGTGGGACTTTTTTTGAAGAGTCCCTGGTAGACACTTTCCTGAAAATAGCAGACGGTGAAATCTTCTGGCTCTCCCTTGAACCGAGGCATATCATTACCTATTGCATGGACATGGGGCAAAAAAGTCAAAAACAGATCGTCGGTCAGGAAATAATTATGGAAGTGGCCACTATTTTTGCAGATATAGTAGATGCCAAGAGCACTTTTACTGCAGAACATTCTCTCGGTGTAGCCCGTCTTTCACGGTATATTGGTTCTCTTCTCTGTTTATCAGGTGCAAAACAAGATATGCTGGAGGCTGCTGGCCTCCTTCATGATCTTGGTAAGCTAATTATTCCGGATGAAATTCTTGAAAAACCTGGGCCCCTTACAGAAGAAGAAAGGGCTATCATGATGCGGCACAGCTTTGAAAGTTATCAAATTCTTTATCGGATTGACGGTTTTGAAAAAATTGCCAGATGGGCTGCTTTTCACCATGAGACTCTCTCAGGTAAAGGGTATCCTTTTCACCTTAACGAAGAGGGCCTTGAACTTGAAGCAAGGATTATTGCTGTTGCCGATATTTTTCAAGCACTGTCCCAGAAGCGACCATATCGTGATTCCTTACCGTCAGAAAAGATTATGTCTATTGTGAATAATATGGTCGCCGAAGGACACCTCGACCACCAACTGACTTCCCTGGTTGAAAGCCATCTTGACGAGTGCTTACGAAAAGCTACCTGTGTTGAGTGAAGACCTGTTCAGCTACAATTTATCTTTCTGACCATTTAATTGTAAGCTCAATTAAATGGCCAAACTGGAACCAGCCTTAAAATATTCCTTTCAAAGATATTCTGTTACTACAGTTACCGGTGGAGTCTAACAGTAGCGCTAGTCGTAATTCCTTCAGCGCTGATCTCAACTGTGTTTTTGTAGCTTCCAGGTGTGCTGCCTGCTGTAAACAGCCCATTTTGGTCAATAGTACCGCCACCGTTGATAACATCCCAGGTATAGCCAACAGTCATTGGGTTGTTGGCGGTATCATACCCCTGGGCAGTAAATTGTTGCTGGTTGTTAGTCGCTAACTTCGCAACAGTTGGAGTTATTTCTATGCGATCCAGTACCTGTGAAGGGGCATTAGCATCAAAGAGATTACTTATGCCTGCAGAGGTCCCTCCCTGGATATAGATTTCCACGTCCGTGGCCTCAGCGTTAATTGTGACATTCCCCGACCAAGTCCCATTGCTGAAGCTGCCGGCAGTAATCGGTGTTATGGTGCCGGTGGTATCTGATAAATCG
>JAUVON010000315.1 GCA_030599175.1 Desulfobulbaceae bacterium
ATGAAGGATGAAACTGTAATAAAGAGGTGGTCAAAAGCCTTCTTTATTCGCCTTGTAAAAGGATATCAGTATGTAATCTCTCCTCTCTTTCCTCCCAGTTGTCGTTTTATCCCGACGTGTTCTGCCTACACTATACAAGCTATAGAAAAATATGGGGTTTTTCGGGGCGGGTTTTTAGGCATCCGCCGTATTCTCCGATGCCACCCTTTTTCCCGTGGCGGATATGATCCTGTGCGATAAATCCACTTGCGACTCTTTTGATAATTGTATGAAGTAATAATGATAACCTCGTAAAAACTAAAATTTGTCGCTCTCCCGTCATTCCCGCGCAGGCGGGAGATAAGCGCAGACTTCGATCCAGTCCTTCCGGCACATTCTGGATTCCCGCCTGCGCGGGAATGACGATGCGGAGGACTTTTGCGAGACCAGTAGTAATGACAATATCGTAAACTTAAAATTATAAATGGACGTGAATGGACACCTACAGAGCCTTTTTAGCGATCGCTATCTCGTTTGTAATACTTGTCGGCTATCAGTATTTTTTTGTCGGTTTTGATCAACCGGTACCAGTCGATGAAACAGCCGAAAAACCAATTGCAGCTTCAGGGCAGGCAGCCCCGGCTCAATCGTCCGGAGCGATGTCCGGAGCACCTCAACAGGGTATACCTGTGCCGGCCATAGCCACGCCGCCAATGGCTGTACAAAGCTATGACAGAGCACCAAAAGAGATTGTAGTTGATACAGATCTCTATACGGCTGTGTTTACCGAAGATGGCGGCGCCATAAAAAGTTTCAGGCTGAAAAAGCATAGAGAAACCCACGATGATGATTCTCCCGGAATGCAGCTTGTCAAAACCGACGGCAGCCAGGGATTCCCCCTTGACTTCTCATGGGGAAGCGCACTGGGAAGCCGTGTTCTTTATGAGAGTGGAAAACAGCAGATACAACTCTCAGCTGCCACCAATAAAGCGGAATTACGAATGTCTGCACAGGCTGCCAACGGCCTGATTGTTGAACGAATTTACACCTTTGATAACAGCAACTATCTGATTGATATGACGGTCAGGGTGATAAACAGTTCGGGAAATCCTCTGCAGGGAATTCCACAGCTTCAGCAGCTCAACACCCCCTTTGAAGGGGTTTCAAGTCCCGCAAACAGATTTTTGTTCAGTGGTCCTGTTGCGTTTGTTAATGGAGAACTGGAGGAAGTTAAGGTCGGCGATTTTGAAGACGGGCCTAAGACAATCCAGGGTGCAATCGAGTGGGTTGGTTATGAAGGGAACTATTTTCTCTGCGGCATAATACCGATTGATGGAGCAGGCAGTACGTTCACCATGCAGGGTACGGAGGCTCTCACCAGGACGATGCTGGCGGGTGATCTGGATACGATTCAGCCGGGAGGGGAAAAAGAGTATAAGTATCATATTTACTATGGGCCGAAGAAGCTGGAAATGCTCGACAGTATTGGATACAACCTTGGAAAATCAGTAAACTTCGGCTGGTTTGATGTGATTGCCAAACCGACGCTCTGGCTGCTGAACATGTTTTACGGTGTTGTTCATAACTATGGTATTGCCATCATTTTGGTTACTGTGCTGTTTAAGGCACTTTTCTGGCCGATTACCCAGAGGGGTATGAAGTCCATGAAAAATATGCAGAAACTGCAGCCGAAAATGATGAAGATCAAGGAAAAGTATAAGAGTGATCCGACAAAAATGAACCAGGAGGTGATGTCCCTGTATAAAACATACAAGGTCAATCCTCTTGGCGGTTGTCTGCCAATGGTACTGCAGATTCCTGTGTTTTTTGCACTTTATAAAGTATTGCTGCAGAGTATTGAGCTGCGGCACGCGCCGTTCATGTTGTGGATCACCGACCTTGCTGCACCTGACAGATTATGGATCGGCCTTGATATCCCATATCTGGGTGGAATACCGGTACTTACATTGCTTATGGGGGCATCGATGTTCCTGCAGCAGAAAATGTCACCATCCACCGCCGATCCGACACAGGCAAAGATTATGATGTTTTTGCCCGTGGTTTTCACATTCATGTTTCTTAATTTTGCTTCCGGCCTTGTTCTCTACTGGTTTATTAATAACCTGCTGTCCATTCTCCAGCAGGTGCTTATTAACCGTGACACTAAAAAACCGGCCAAGGCCTGATTTATTTTTGAAGAAGGAATTTCAATGTCTTTAGATAAAAGAGATTTTTACGGTAAAGAAGTAACAGATGCAATTAAAATGGCCTGTGAAACCCTGGAAGTGCCGCAGGAACAACTCGAAATCGAAGTTGTCGAGACCGGTTCAATGGGTATCTTCGGTCTGATCAGAAAAAAAGCGCATATTCGAGCCCAGGTAAAATCAGAGGCTGAAGAACCGGTTGAGGAAATCATCAAAGTTGATACTGTCAGGCCCAAAAAAAGGGCTGCCGGGAAGAAAGAGGGACGTGAGAGAAGTAAAGAAAAAATACAAGTTGCAGAAGAACCACCTGCCGGTGATAAGACTCCTGCCGACGAAGTTAAAAAACAGCCGGAAGTAGTTGAGGAACCGGTTGATGCCAGCCCGGAAAGCCTTGAACTTCTAAAAGATGAACTGGTCAAGATAGTTGAGCTTATGGGCTTCCCGTCAACGGTTGAGGTGGAGGCAGAAGGGTTGAACGTAGAGTGTGTCTTGAGGGGAGAGTTTGAGGAAAACCTCACGGGTACCGAGGGAAAAACCCTGGACAGCCTGCAGTATCTTATTCGTAAAATCGTGACCAGGAAGGTTCCTGAACGGTTGAAAGTCACTGTTGATGTAGGAGATTTTCGGCAGAAACGACAGGAAGAACTGAAGGTCAGGGCTGTTGAACTGGC
Source organism: Desulfobulbaceae bacterium (assembly GCA_030599175.1). Classification (GTDB taxonomy): domain Bacteria; phylum Desulfobacterota; class Desulfobulbia; order Desulfobulbales; family Desulfocapsaceae; genus Desulfomarina. The sequence goes on from JAUVON010000315.1 coordinate 2,855, forward strand.
TGCTATGGTCAAAGAAGATGGCAAAACACAGGTTATCCCTGCTCTTAACCCTTCGGAAAGAAGGGTCATTCATATGATGCTGCAGGAGGATAAGGAGATTCGCAGTCGCTCTGTGGGAGATGGCTTGTTTAAAAAGATTCTTATCTTTAAGCCCGGAAAAGGTAATAAGTCTGGTCGTAAGCGTTCTTCTTCTCGTGGTCGCCGGGGGAATAATAAGAAATGAATAACGAACGTCCAACGTTCAACTTTGGACGTTCATCTTTTCAAAAAGTTCTCTAATGTCCGAGCTTTTCCCCACAGAAACCATTGCCGCCATATCAACCCCTCCAGGCGCAGGCGGTATAGGTATAATACGAATAAGCGGGCACCAGTCTCTATCCATCCTCAAGCAAGTCTTTGTGCCAAAAGATTCTCTCTGTTCTTTTTCCAGCCACCGTTTATATTACGGACATATCCAGCGTCCTGCCGACCAGAAAATCCTTGATGAGGTGCTGGCCGTTTTCATGGCAGCACCGCAGACATATACCCGTGAAGATGTTGTTGAAATCCATTGTCATGGCAGCTTTCTCGTTCTGCAAAATGTGCTTGAGCTGGTCATGGAAAACGGTGCCAGGCTAGCGGATCCCGGAGAGTTTACCAAACGGGCCTTTCTGAACGGTCGCATTGATCTTACCCGGGCTGAAGCAGTCATTGATGTTCTGGCAGCGAAAACCCGAAAAGGTGTCGATCTTGCCCAGGAACAGCTTTCCGGCGCTCTTTATAACAGAATTGAGCC
>JAUVON010000374.1 GCA_030599175.1 Desulfobulbaceae bacterium
CAACCTGATGAAGACCTGGAACGGTATACAAAATATGGGGAGTATCGAGAAAACCCTCATCACGAAGGTAATTTAACTCCAGACTCATAGTTCCGCATGAGACAATCGCGATATCAGCAAATGAAACAGTTTCCATCATATTTCTCCTGGACAAGTTTAGTGCCTTCCTCCAGAACTTCTGTCATGAAAAATAAGGAATCAAGGAATGTATATTAAAATTACGTGGTTGTATCCACTACCAAGGTACTTATCCAAGCATTTCAAAAAGTTCCGATTTATTCGGATCAGCTTGAACTTTCATTTTAAACTTCTCAGTTTGGCTACTGCCTTTTCCAGTACAATCTGCAAGTTAGCGATATCATGGGCATCCGGATGCCCCACTGCATCACCGGCATCTTTCACCCAGGGGGGCTGAGGATCTTTTTTCTGTACCTTTGCGAGAAATTCCTCCTTCACCTCACCCTGACAATTAAAGGTGCCCACGACCTGACTCGATGTGACCAGAGATTTCGCTCCCTCCATGGCATTCCGGGCATGGGAAGAGTCTACAGCAGCCCCATGGGTGGCGAAAAGAAACAGTTTTGCCGGAGCAAGCTTTTCCAGATACTCGTAAGATTCGGGATCAGCCTTGCCTGCCTGCAGCCAGAATCCGACAACAACGAGATCATACCCCTCAGGATCCGGTTTATCCTCAACGGATTTCATCACATTTTCACCTGGTAAAAAATCATAAACAGCTTCAGCCAATTTTCTGGTATTTCCCGATTTACTGGAATAGACGATGAGATTTTTCATAATGTTACTTTATAGTTCCTTTTTAGTGATGGTTTTGCAAAAACTCTGCAGTTATTTTGTTGTTCCTCAAGAAGGCCGCCTCATGCAACTACACTTTCCTCTTCAAAAACAATGCCAATCAGTTTTAAATGAGTCAGTATCTCTATACTTGTATTGATAGCGGCAGGAAAATACCAAAGCATCGATAAAACAATCTCATTACCTGTTGTGATCAGACAAAAAGTAACGTTACCAGATACCCACCCTCATTTCCCATCAAACACCCATGAAATGAATTTCACAACGAGGCATGAAAGTCGGGGTTGGGAGGGGTGTTGCCAAACGTCCTCGCCAGCTGTGGATTGTTGTGGCACCCCCCCCAACCCCTTTTCTTCCGGATAGCACATGACTTTCATATAAACTGCCTGCAGGCAAGGCTGGCTTTATTTAAGATACACCACCGGTCAATGTGAAATTAGTACAGCCACAGGGGTTAAACATTACATGCAAAATTGACGGATTTAGTTGAATTCCGAGGGAAAATACTATATAAAGTGGGGTCAGACTGAGCGAGCAGTCGGTAAAGATAGAAAATCTTTGCATTGAGGTCATAAATACGATAGATAATGTGCAAAGTTAGGTTCTTCGAGAAGTTCGATAGCTGTTTCCAAGGTACTGACCCCGATTAGCGGGGTTAGACCCAGGCTATCCATGAATACCTGACTCTCTACCGATAATCCAGAAAACAGAATATAAATTTTTAATCAGAGTAAGCATGCTGTCAGGAGGAGAGCATAATGGAAGAACGTTTGAGTAAAGTACTCGCACCTTATAAGGGTAAACACAATGCACTTATTCCAATATTGCAAGAAGTGCAGGCTGAGCTTGGCTACCTGTCCGACGAGGCCATGATGGAGATCGCCAAAACCATCGGTCTGCCGGAAAGTCAGGTCTACGGTGTTGCCACATTTTACGCCCAGTTCTATTTTTCCCGGCGGGGAAAAAATCAGACGAAGGTCTGTACCGGTACAGCCTGTCACGTTAAAGGTGCTGCACGAATTCTCGACGCCTTTGAGCGGGAGATTGGCATCCCCTGCGGCACTACTTCTGAAGATTATGAACATAGCCTGGAAACTGTGGCCTGTGTCGGCTCCTGTGCGTTGGCGCCGGTCGTGGTTGTAAATGAAGAGGTCTATGGACAGTTCAAATCCAGCAAAATAAGCAAGATTCTTGAAAATCTCAAGGAGTAAGGGAGACTGACATAATATGCAAAAGATAAACTCACCATCCGAGATGGTAGAAATGAGAGATCTTTGTCAGGCTGCATTTGCCCGACAAAAGGTTCGTTTTCTTGTATGTGCCGGCACCGGTTGTATCGCCGGTGGATCAATGGAAGTTTACGCAGAACTTAAACACCTCATTAGTGAAAGAGGAATAAATGTAGACGTTGAACTGCTCTTTGAAGGACAGGAAAGTGACGCCGGTGCAGCCAAGAGTGGCTGCCACGGCTTTTGCCAGATGGGTCCACTAGTGCGTGTCGAACCCAAAGGTACCTTTTATACCAAGGTTAAAGCATCCGATGTTCCGGATATCATAACCGCTACACTTGATGAAGATACAGTGGTCGAACGGTTGCTGTTCAAAAACCCTGATGGCAATAAAGCCCTGGCGGAACATGATGTATCATTCTATAGCCGCCAGACCAGGATAGTTCTCGCAGGTTGCGGTACGATCGAGCCGGAAGATATCCGCAACTATTTTGCAGTCGATGGCTATCAGGCCCTGGCTGATATTTTCCAGAACCACTCCCCTGAGCAGGTTATTGATATTGTAACTAAGTCAGGTCTGCGGGGACGGGGTGGTGGTGGTTTTCCGGCCGGACGGAAATGGAAGGCCGGGCTGGATGCAAAAGCAACCCCCAAATATGTAGTCTGTAACGGCGACGAAGGAGACCCCGGCGCCTTTATGGATCGTTCGGTCCTGGAAGGAAATCCCCAGGCCGTCCTGGAGGGCATGACTATTGCTGCCTACAGGATAGGGGCAAGGTACGGCGTGATATATGTCAGAGCCG
>JAUVON010000317.1 GCA_030599175.1 Desulfobulbaceae bacterium
ACCTGTCTGGAAATTCATGATACCCATATGGTAGGGGAAGTCGGCTTCGATATGAAGATTATGAAGATCCTCCAGAACCATAATGTCAGTTATATAAACAAAGTGACTAATGCCAATACAATTGGAATAATAATTTATGAGAAAGACTGTACTCCTACACTGGTAAAAGATCTGCAGAAAAATTTTGAACTGGTAACCACCCGGAATGTGGCCATAGTCTGCGCAATCGGTTCAAACATCGCAAAACCTGGAATTCTTTCCCGGGCAACCAGATCACTGGCTGACGCAGACATAAACATTCTTACGGTATCTCAGACATCAAGACAGACCAACATGCAGTTCACCATAAACAGAGAACATTTTCTTCAGGCTCAACGGGCCCTGCACAGAGCACTCTGCGAAGAAGAATAGAACCGGTAAAAATATAAAAAGGTTCACAGATCCTCTCATTTAGTGTATTTTTCGTGATATTATCCACTCCATAATTCGGATATCCGGAAAATGATGTAGAAACTACCTCAACACACTGAAAGCAAAATGAAACCACCTGCCAAGAGTCATAAGTGGGATGGAACAGAACGACGCAAACTCGGCAGTAACCGGAGAACAAATGTAGACCGTCGAAAAATCGCAGCGGAGAGGAGACGGGACACAAGAGACGAATTACCGGGACATAAACGTACTCTGCGAGGTTGGATACGTTCTCTCACCAGGGCCAGACTCGGCGTTGACAGGCGTAAAGGAAGAGATCGGCGGACCATCACCGACCGTCGCAATCCATTGTCACAAGCAAGGTTGACCAAGGAGGAACTTGCAGATCTCCTCAGATAACATACTCTGGCTTGTTATCATTACCACCTCACGTACCGAGGTCTTCACAATCCTCTTCCACCGAGCACCCCTCCTCCAGCTGATTCTGATCCGGGAGTTGTCCATAATCTGAACTAGTTGTTTGAGAGGAACCACTGTAGTCAACCTCCGCATCCCCACCGAAACAATGCTCATCCAGATATGCAGTAATCCTGCTCTCTCCTTTCAAGACCACGGCTCCTTCCTGATCCGTCGCGACGAGCACAGGAATCTCTTTAATATTGAGACTTTTTAAGAAACCCAAATTTATGCCAGGATCGTATTCTGAAAACTGTCTGCTGCCCGGAAGAGAAAAATGATCTATATGATCAATAGGATTAAAACGAATATTACAACTACTGTCCTCCTTTATGGTGGCTATCACCTTTTCACAATGCGCACAGGCTTCAGAGAAGAACAGATAGAGAGAAGAATGCTCGCTTTCTTCACCAATTTGAGCATAACTACCTGCATGCAGAGATATGTCTGAACTGGGAACCGCTTTTAATTCAAGACTCAGAAGTATCGCAAAGACAGCGGTAAAAATCACCGTTGAGGAAAATATCTGTCTCAGGCCGGAGAGTATATTGAGAAGAAGGATAAACGAGAATACAATCAGACAATAGGAACAGAACGCGGATACAATAGAGTACTGGAAAAAAAGGAGTACCGCTTCAGATGCAATTCCGGCCAGCAGTAAAAGTTTTGCAAATTGATGCCAGTATTCTGAACCTTTACGCCCTTTCAAAAAGCACCAGAACAGGGTCAGGAAATAGATACAGCCGGCAATGTTAAAATATAATGGTGGTAATTTGGGAAAACTGTCTACAATTTTACACCCTTCATTGAGACAGAGACCCTCTCTGCCAATAACTAGAAAGACCGCCTGCAGTCCTGTTAAAATACTTCCCAATAACGCAACTATTGCTCTTATCATAATCCTGCCTGCTGCCCTTTATTCGTAGTAGATTGCTCGTCTTCGTAAACAAATCCTGGTAGTGTAGTACAGTAAGTCGTGTGCAGTACAATACTCATGAAATATATCATCACAACCCGCTGATTGCTAAAGTAAATTGCAATGACCCAAGAAAACTCGCCGACCGCAATGAACTGGCAATGGTCATCTTTTGATGAACTGTCCACTTTAGAACTGTATGCAATATTAAAACTGCGTCAGGAGGTATTTGTGGTGGAACAAAAATGTATCTACCAGGATTGTGACGGCCTTGATAAAAAAGCATGGCATCTGATGGGTATAGATTCAACCGATACGCAATATCCCCTCGCAGCCTACCTGCGTGTCGTTTCCCCTGGTATAGCAACAGACCATCCCACCATTGGACGACTGCTCACCCATCAAAAAAGCAGGCAGAAAGGCGTTGGCCGACAGTTGCTCCGGGAAGCAATCATTCACATTAACAGGATATATCCGGATTCCCCAATACAGCTCTCGGCGCAGCTTTACCTTGAGTCATTTTATAAAAGCTTCGGTTTTATCTCAACTTCCGGGCCATATGACGAGGATGGGATTCCTCATATTGAAATGATCAAGCACGGTTAAAAATACTGCTGTTTCATTTAATATTACCATTCCTTTCATTCTGCATTATACTTTGCATACACATAAATTCACTTCAGAATTGATACAATAACCTGATCCAAGCAGATCGGGACAAATTAAGGGAGACAGCAATGGTCACATATCTTTACTGGACAGCAATTTTTTTAGTTGCGGCAGGAATTCTTTACGGCTTAGGGGTCAAAATGGCCAAGTGGAAAGTGGCGATCCCTCTGACCCTTGTTATTCTAGCAGTTGGCTGGAGTACTTACTATTTCAAATATCAGCAAATCTTTGTCAAACGCTACGGTGGAGTTATGAAAATTGTTGTCCCTGAAGGGCAACATCATCTCGGGACTACCTGGAAAGACGACAATATGTGGATTGAGAACTACGACCCTGAAAACAATACATGTATCTTCAGTGAATACTCCAAAGGTAATATGCTGCAGGGAAAAGTTACCATAAAAAACTGCAACCCCCTGATACCACAAATGATAAATAGCAATACGCCAACAAAAACTGCCGCAGACATCAAGCAATAAAACCCACTATTTCCTTATAGATTTTCATCGTGTAAATAAATTAACTTTAATCATTGACAATAATAACCATTCTTATTATTTTATCTGCAGCTGTTACCTGAAATATAATAAAGGAGACCAAATGCAAAAATGGGAATGTCCTTGCGGATATATCTACGACCCCAAAGAAGGCGATTACGAAAATGGTGTTGACCCGGACACACCTTGGGAAAAGGTTCCTGAAGACTGGGTATGCCCTAAATGCGGCGCGGCCAAGGAAGATTTCTGGGAAGCCGACTAGGAAATCGCTCGAGAGTACCCTTTTTCCCCAACCCTGCGTTATATGGAAAAAAATGCTGTTCTCGAACAACTTCCTGGCATCAACATGTTTGCTTTTATAGCATTGTTTTTATTTGTAAATATAACCTCACAGGAGACAAAAAATGAAAATATCAGTAGATAAAAACGTCGTTGAAATTACCCCTGAAACCGAGCAGGAAACAGCTTCTCTGGATATTCTCTGGAAGGTAGTGATTGACTGTTACGGTAATAATAAGAAGATTGTCCCGATGGGCCAGTTTGTACCAGGTATCGATGAACTAGCACGGTTCCACATTGAAGGTGTGCAGGGTGGAGTTACCGTCTACTCCGACGAAAAAAAAGCTGCAGAA
>JAUVON010000112.1 GCA_030599175.1 Desulfobulbaceae bacterium
GAGATGGCGGATCGAATCATGATCATGTACGCCGGCAGAATATTTGAGATGGGCAAAACCGAGGTGGTGTTTGGCTCTCCCAGGCATCCTTATTCTGCAGCTTTGTTGGAATCGCTGCCAAGCCGCCAGAAAAAAGGGAGACGTCTGCTTTCAATCCCCGGTTTTGTACCTCCGCTGGATAGGCTGCCCGAGGGATGCTCTTTCCATCCGCGATGTGCTTTTGCAGAAGATATATGCCGCAAGAATGTACCGCCTCTGACTGAAGTTGCAAGCGGACACTGGTCCGCTTGTCTGTTAGATCAAAAAAGAGGAAGACAAAAATGGCAGTGGATCTGATCCAGATACGAAATCTAAAGACCTATTTTTTCCAGGGCAAAGGTGTTTTGTCCAAATGGTTCGGGCAGGGATTAAAAATTGTTCATGCCGTGGATGATGTTAGCCTGACCATCAAAAAGGGAAGTACTTTTGGGCTCGTAGGGGAGAGTGGCTGCGGCAAATCAACACTGGGGCTGTCTGTCTTCCGCCTGGTGGAGCCCACGGAAGGTGAAATCCTGTTTCATGGTAGTGATGTTGTGAAAATGAATTCTGCTGAATTGAGAGCATTTCGTCAGAATGCCCAGTTGATTTTCCAGGATCAGTTTGGTTGTCTCAATCCTCGCATGACCGTGGGGCAGATCATTGCCGAACCCCTTTTGTTGAGGGATGGTGCGCAGGCACGACAGGAGGATATTGCAGAGGAGGTGGCTGAACTTCTCAGTGCAGTTAATCTTGATCCTGATGCTGCCGTGAAGTTTCCCAACGAATTTTCCGGCGGGCAGGCGCGCCGTATTGGCGTAGCCAGAGCCATTGCCCTTGAACCGGAATTTATTATGGCTGATGAACCGACCTCCGGTCTTGATATCTCAACTGCAGCAACAGTCCTCAACCTGATGCAGGACCTCCAGGACAAAATGGACATCACTTATCTGTGGGTGTCACACAATCTGAACCAGGTAAAATATATGGCCGACGATATGGCGGTGATGTATCTGGGTAAAATAGTAGAAATGGGCAAGACAAAAGATGTGTTTCATCAGAGAGCCCATCCTTATACAAAAGCCCTTATTTCCGCCGTACCGCAAGTGGACGCAGGCCAACAGAAAGAGACAATTTTTCTGGAAGGAGAGATCCCCAGCCCCATTAATCCGCCCTCAGGATGCTATTTTCGTACCCGATGCCCTAATGTCTTTAAACGATGTGAGCAGGAGGAGCCTCGTCTGACAGACCTGGGAGGTGGGCATTTCTGTGCCTGCCATCTGCATAACTAAGAGCAGCTTTTGAGTTTGCCGGAGGAAATGGCTATGCAGCTTCCATGGTTTTCCAATCAAAAAAATGGTTTAATCCGAGTTGGTCGGCCGTTTGTCAAGATGCACGGGCTACGTAACGATTTTGTTATTGTGGATGGGCGCGTGGAGCCTTTTACGCCTTCTTTGGGAGAGATTATTCATATCTGTGACCGGCATGATGGCATTGGTGCCGATGAGTTGCTGGTGGTTGAATCAAGCCGTTCCGATAAAGCTTATGTCTTTCTGCGAATCTTTAACCCTGATGGGCGCGAGGTGGAAGCCTGCGGCAATGCCACCCGCTGTATTGGCTGGCTTATGCTGAGAGAAAGCGACCGTAAAGAGGTAGTCATAGAGACCAGAGGCGGTATGCTTGCCTGTCACATAGTTGGAGAAAAACTCGTTGCCGTTGAAATGGGCAAGATACGGACAGAGTGGCATGAAATACCTCTTTCCCGGGAGATGGATACACTTCATCTAAACATAGGTGAAGGACCACTCCAGGATCCGGTCGGCATGAACATAGGCAACCCCCATGCAGTTTTTTTTGTGGAAGATTTAGCCGCAGTCAATCTGTCACTCTATGGGCTTAAACTCCAAAAAAATGCACTCTTCCCTGAAGAGGCCAACATCGGGGTAGCTCAGCTTCTTGATGCTGAGACACTTCAACTTTCCGTCTGGGAACGGCCGGGAGTGCTTACCACAGCCTGTGGTACAGGTGCCTGTGTGGCTGTGGCTGCGGCGCACAGGAGAGGGTTAACTACAGAAAAATGTATGACTGTCATTATGCCGGCCGGCTCGGTCACGATTGAGTTGAAAGAGAACGGCATGGTGGTGATGACCGGGCCGGTAGAAACCTGTTATGCAGGCTATCTCCCGGTGACAAAAAATGAAAAGAATGAAGGTAAGGAGGAGAAATAATGAATGCAGCTGAGAGAATGAAGGCGGCCATCAATATGGAGCCGGTGGATCGGGTGCCAAATGGTCCGTTTTATGAAGCCCCTATCTGTCAATATTATGGCTCCAGTTTCAGGGCGGCTCTGCTTGAAGATCAGGCCATGGCAGATGCCCACCTGGCTGGTCTTGATGAGTTTAAATTTGACTGGGTGATGGTTGGGATGGGACTGATTGGCGGGATTATCCCCGAGGCGCTGGACTGCAAGGTGAGCTACCCTGAAGATGTTTTTCCTATAATTGAAGAGACAACGATCAAATCCATTGAAGATGTTGCCCGTATTGCCAAATCAGATATGTTCACTAAGCGGATGGATAGGTTTTTAAAAGGTATAGCCATTTTGAAAAGGGAACTTAAGGGAGAGATCCCAATTGCCTGCGAATATATTTCACCCTTTACCATTGCAACACGACTACGAGGCACCAATGAGATTATGATGGATATGTATGAGAACCCTGATCTGGTTCGAGACCTTCAGGAAGTTTTGGTTCCGCTTAACATTGAAGTCGGCAAGGCACTGATTGAAGAGGGCGTTGATTATATTTTCTATGGAGCGGATATGGAATGTCCTATTCTGCTTTCACCGAAACATTACAAAGACTTTGTAGATGAACCCACAACAAAGGTGTGTAATGAGCTGACCCGGCTCGGCGCGAAGGTTCTTCCACATATGTGTGGTTCCATTGTTGAAACAGGTATTGTGGATATGCTGATGAAGATGGATATTCACGGCATTATGCCCGGTAATCTTACCCAGGAAACAGTTCTGGATATTCGTGAATTAAAAGAGAAGGTTGGGGAAAAAATCTGCATTTTTGACAATATTAATCCAAATGGCCCCCTGTTGATCGGAACACCTGAAGAGGTGGCGGCAGAAACCCGCGCTCATCTGGAGAATGCCAAAGGTATGTCGGGATATATTTTTTCAACAGCAGGTACGTCGTCTCCTAATATACCAAAGGAGAATTATTTGGCCATGAATCGTGAAGTGTTAAATTTTCAGTGAAGCAACGGCTGAACCGGATACTGATATCGGGATGATTTTAAAATAAAAAATCCGGCTTTTCATGCCGGAGACGAAGGGGGATTTGACAATGGCAGTAAAGGATATAGCTGAGGCAGTTGCAGTCTTTGACAGAGTGAAGGTTGTGGAGCTGGTGGAAGCTGAAATTGCAGCAAAGACCGAGATCGACGAAATTTTAAATGCAGGCCTTATTGACGCTATGGACATCGTTGGCAAAAGGTTTTCCAGCGGCGAGTTGTTTGTCCCTGAAATGCTTATGGCTGCTAAAGCGATGAAGGCCGGGCTGGAGGTTTTAAAGCCCCATTTGTCTGCTGGTGCCGTTGCTGCCAAGGGAACAGTTGTTATTGGAACAGTGAAGGGTGATCTTCACGATATCGGCAAAAACCTTGTTGCGCTGATGATGGAGGGGGCGGGCCTGGAAGTGGTAGATCTTGGGGTGGATATTGATGCGGAAAAATTTGTAAAAGCCGCTGTTGAGCACAATGCAGGTGTGGTTGCTCTTTCCGCATTGCTTACTACTACTATGCCAACTATGGAAATCATCGTCGCAGCAATTAAAGAAGCCGGAATTGCTGTAAAGACTATCGTTGGCGGGGCACCTGTTACTGAAGCCTTTGCCGACCAGATAGGTGCAGACGGCTTCAGTACAGATGCACCGGGAGCTGTAGAATTGACCAGGAAACTGTTATCCACCTGAGGGGCTGGCTATCATGAATCGAGCGATCACAAATTTTGATCAAAAAATGTTGGGTTCCATACACAACTATTCTCTTGAACTACTGAATGATACCGGCATTCGGTTTCCCAATGAAAATGCACGGGAAATCTTTAGAGAGCACGGTTTTCGCACAGACGGCGAAATGGTTTTTTTTAAAGAGAAAGATATACGGATGGCCCTGAACACAGTCCCGTCTTCTTTTACAATAAAAGCCAGAAATCCTGCAAAGGATATTCAAATCGGGGGTGACAATTACATGATGGCCCCTGGATATGGCCCGCCGTTTATCATCGAACCATCCGGTGAGAAGAGAAATGCACTGCTGGATGATGTACATAAGTTTTGCAAACTGGTACAGACCTCACAGTACCTTGATTTTAATAGTTCTATTATAGTCCAGCCTACTGAGGTACCTCAGGAGACAGCACATCTGGATATCCTGCTGGCAACCTTACTGATGACTGATAAACCGATAATGGGGAGTTCTTCATCTGGAATTGCAGCAAAAGATTCTCTGAAACTGGCGGAACTGGTTTGGGGCAATACCGATGAACCGGTGATGATCTCCCTTGTGGATTCACTTTCACCATTGCAGTATGCCGCAGAGATGGTCGACTCTCTTATGGTTTTTGCTGAAGCAGGGCAACCGGTCATCGTTCACTCTTCCTGCTCCCTGGGATCCACCGGCCCAATCACCATTGCCGGCTCTCTGGTGATCTCCAACGCAACAACACTTGCCGGCATCTGCCTGGCACAGCTGATCAACCCCGGTACTCCCATCGTATATGGCCTGGGTGGCAGTCCCACGGAGATGAAAACCGGTGGTTATGTTAACGCCTCTCCCGAAGATGCCAAACATACTGCTATCGTCACGGCGTTGGGCAGGTACTACAATATACCATGCAGGAGCCAGGGTGCGCTGACGGAGTCGTTTTGTCTCGATTATCAGGCCGGCATGGAATCCGCTATGATGTTGACTACTGCAGCTCTGAGTGGTGCTAATTTGAGTCTTCACGCTTGTGGAACATACGGTTCCATGCTTGGTATGAGCTATGAGAAATTCATTGCCGATGAAGATCTTTGCGGTGCCATAAAAAAACTTATGCAGCCAGTGGAGTTCACCGATGATGCCTTTTCAATGGATATGATCAAAGAGCTTGGAACTTCCGGAAATTATCTTATGGAGATGCATACCTTGAAGCGATGCCGCAGTGAGTTTTTTATGCCGGAGCTGAGTATCAGGACAATCCACAACAAGTGGCTTGAGATGGAACCAAGAGATATTACTGAAAGAGCTGCGGGTATTCTGGCGAAGCGGTTCGCAGAATATGAAAAGCCGGAAATTGATCCTGATATCGAAAAACATCTGGTTCAATATGTAAATACAAGAAAAGGGCTCTAGTGTTGTGTTAATTCTGAAATGTCGCACTCATGTCATTCCCGCGCAGGCGGGAATCTAGGAGCCTTTGCTGTAACACTGGATCGAAGTCTGCGCTTATCTCCCGCCTGCGCGGGAATGACGGCTTATTAAGCGTCATTCTAAAGTTGACATGACACTAGCTTATTTTGAGGGAAATTAAATGATTATCATTGGTGAACTGATAAATGCCAGCTATGGACAGATATAAGTCAGGAGGTTAGAAGATTTTCTCCCTTACCCTCCAGAGCTTCTTTTCCTGCAATTTTAGCAACTACCTTACCCGGTCTTGCAAACCGGTCCAGACAGCGGGCAAAGAGTATGCCATCTGCTTTAGCCGACAAAATAACTTTTTCTCCAGCTCCCGGCTTATTCATGGGATGAATGAGCTCGGTGATGGGGTCACCTTTACGTACAAATTCTCCGACTTGTTTGACAAAAGTGAGAATCCCCGTAGTTGTTGAAGTTATATAGTCCACACCTTCAAGTGGTGTCGCTTCCGCTAAAAGTTCAGGCAACTCCGGTGCAGTACCTGCAATATATCCTCGTCTCTGTAGAAAATAATAGAGGTTTTGTGCATCCTGTTCAGTCTCCTGCCTGTCGGTATTTGTAGAACCTCGCAACTCAACAGTTGCAGCAAGACAGGCTGGTGGTATCGGGTAGTCGGGAAACTGTTCCGCCAATTCCCACCAGAGTTTGCTGTTTGCCTCATCGAATGGTGTACCCCCCGAGTTGCTGGCAAGCAGCGTTGCCCCGGCCCGGATCTGGGTAGACAGATCCTTGCCCTCCGGCCATAGCGAAGTTCCCATATAAACATGGATAAGGGCCTGGTGATCACAGTGCAGATCAAGAACAATGTCTGCATCATGGGAGAGTGAGAGGAGCAGATGTTTCAAAAACTCTGTTTCCCCTGCAGGCTCCATGGATCTTAGTATCTGTGCGGTGCATTCCCTGATAAGAGTGATGTTCTCAAGCGGCTCTGTGCCAAGACGTCCGGTTATTGTTTCGGCTATTTCTTCAGTGAGATCAGGATACTGTCTGTTAAAATTAATATTGTCAAAATAATCAAATCGACCCTGAACAGTATCGTTATTCCACTGGGACAACCCCACAGGATTAGCTGCTGGGACAACAATTATCTCGCCAAGGATATCACCGGAATTATCGGCCTTTTCCAGCAACTCCAGAAGCCGGCTGGCTACAAGGTAACCAGGTGGTTCATCTGCATGGAGTCCTGCCTGAATATATACTTTTTTGCCACACTTTTTCGGTCCAAAAGAAATACTGATTATTTTTTTTTCAGTGCCTATGGACGATGCAGGTAAAAAATGTTCGGATAATTTTTTAGTGCTCATTACGATATCTTATTTATATTGAGCCCGGAGGCTGTAGATGTTTATACCAGTGAATTTCCAGTCGTTTAATCAGGAAAACTATAGTGAAGGTGATGACCATATAAAATGCGGCTGCCGTAAGAAAGGCCTCATATGGACTGTAGTATCGGGAACTGACGATCCTCGCCGCACCGGTAATATCTATGATGGTAATGACACTGGCAAGGGCGCTGCCATGCAGCATAAAGATGATTTCATTGGAATATGCGGGCAACGCACGTCGAAAGGCACTTGGTAGCACAATTCTTCTCAGCATCAGGAAAGTAGACATTCCTGCCGCCCTGGCTGCCTCGATTTCGCCATGGGGTGTTGCCTCAATTGCTCCCCTGATAATCTCAGTGGTATAGGCACATGTATTGAGAGAAAAGGTAAAAAGGGCACAGAAATATGCCTCTTTAAAGAGGGGCCAGAAAATACTTTCCCTGAAAACATCAAACTGACCGAAACCGTAATAGACCAGAAACATCTGCACCAGGAGCGGGGTTCCACGAAAAAAATAGACAAAGACACGAATCGGTGCCTGGACAACCTTGCCGGCTGATGTCCTGAGGACAGCCAGAGGAATCGCCATGATCAGCCCAATCACCAGGGAAATTGACACCAGGGTCAGGGTGCTCTTCAGTCCTTCAATATAAAGACCGATATTTTCGGTGATGATCGAAAAATCCATAGCTTACTCTCTTCTCACTCCGACACTGTAACGATTTTCCAGATATTTAAGAATATAAATAGAGACAGTTGTGATAATCAGATAATTGAGCGCTACAACGACATAAAAGGTAAACGGCATACGTGTTGCTCCAGCGGCCATGGCTGCCTTTCTTACCATATCATCCAAGCCGATGATGGAAACCAGGGCAGTGGTTTTAATCAACACAAGCCAGTTGTTGCCAAATCCCGGCAATGCATGTCGCACCATCTGGGGCAGCAGGATTCGGCGAAATACCAACCCTTCGCTCATGCCATAAGCATAGCCGGCTTCCAGTTGCCCACGATTGACGGCAAGGATTGCACCTCGAAAAGTTTCCGTCATATAGGCTCCGAAAATAAAGCCGATGGTTGAAACACCGGCGATGAACGGATTGATATCTATATATTCATCATA
>JAUVON010000307.1 GCA_030599175.1 Desulfobulbaceae bacterium
GCCATGATACGGCGCATTCTGCCATGGGCCTGATACCGTGTCTGACCAAGCAGACGACCTGCAGCAGCTACTCCCAGGTCATCCTGAAAACAGAGCTTTAAAAGCATCTTGTCCCTTGGTTCCAGCTGAATCTGCAATCCCCGGAACTTTTTTATCCAATCGGCAGAAAGCTCCTTTTCCTCCCTGCCCAGTATCGTTTGAAAAAGATACTTCAGCATCTGTTCCCGCTCATCCTGTTCTACCTGTTCGCCCTGCCGCGACACCTCAGAAACCGCTTCGCCATGATACATCTCGTCATAGGTCACCTCATATCCTCTGCCTGTACCGCAATTCGGGATTCGTGCCAAAAGTGAATATGCTGCATCTTCAATCTCTTTCTTTACCGCATTATACTGCCGCTGCAGGACTACTTCCACCGCCTCACTCACCTTCAATCTCTCAAGGCAAAGTGCGGTAAAAAGTTTAGACCATATCCCACCCAGGGTTTTCACCCAGAGTGGTAGCCGAACCCGGCCAAACCGGGCTCTGGCAAAGTCTTCAAGGAGCCTTGCAGTAAGAACCCTGATGAATGCAGCAAAAGAAGCCTTACCGCTATAAACGCGCAGTCGCTGCCAATCATTGGCTTCAAAGCCATCCATAACTGCAAGGGCCGCCTCTTCGGCTAGACTGCTGTCGCCAAAACGGCGAACTGCCGCCCTATTGATATGCTCCCACTGTTCTACTGTTTTTTTCTTCCAGTCAGTCATTGTGTTCCATAAAAAAAGCCTTCCGGCGACACATTTTTCCGCAGTGTCCGTCATCTAAGGCAGGAAAAGCCAAAACCCGACAGGTAAATTACCTTTCGGGCTGCGGGAGCCACCCGCCCTGGATGTTTAAAATAAAATGAAAGGAGAAAGTATGCAACCAGCAAAAATTAAAAAATATTCGGCTATTTTCTTAGCCTCCCTGCTGACCCTGAGCAGCTGTTCAAGCCCCCCGATCCCTTCCGAGAAAGAGGATCAAAGTGTTATATCAGATTCAACCATGGAAATAGAACAGAGTATGGTTCCACCGGTTTCTATTGATACTCCCAACCCATCAAAACACAAATATGAACCCTTGGTAAAAACCATGATGCTGCAGGAAACCCAAACGACTTTGCAGACTAAAGTTTCCGGTATCAATAGGGCGGGCCGGTTTGCAGCAGGATATACTGACGATCAGTATATCTTTCCCCCTCCCCCACAGTCTCAATTCAACCGGGAGTCGTATGACCATACCCCGGAAAACAGTTTTATCACTACACTCAATGATCCTCTTTCAACTTTTTCTATTGATGTTGATACCGCATCCTACTCCAATATTCGCCGCTTTATTCAAAGTGGACATCTACCACCTGTCGGTGCAGTTCGAATCGAAGAGATGATCAACTATTTTTCCTATAACTATCCTGAACCGCAATCAGTCCCTTTTTCGATCTCAACAGAACTCGGCCCCTGTCCATGGCAGCCTGAGAATAAACTTGTAAGAATCGGCATCAAGGCCAAGGATCTGGAAGAGAAACAACTGCCACCCTCAAATCTGGTCTTTCTGATAGACATCTCCGGCTCAATGAACCATGAGAACAAACTGCCGCTATTGAAGAAATCTATACTGATGCTGACAGAGAAATTAGGTAAAAATGACAGGATAGCTATTGTAGTCTATGCAGGGTCGGACAGGATTGTATTAAGGCCCACTCCCGGTAATAAAAAAGATCTGATTCGTAAGGCCATCCAAAGACTCACCTCCGGCGGCTCGACCCATGCTTCAAGCGGCATACAGACCGCCTACGAGCTGGCTTTGCAGAGTTTTATGCCAGGCGGGAATAATCGGATCATCCTCGCCTCCGATGGAGATTTCAATGTCGGTATTACCAGCAGGGGTGAACTTGAACAGCTTATTACCGAAAAAAAAGAATCTGGAGTCTATCTCACAGTTCTCGGCTTCGGCATGGGTAATTTCCATGATGATACCATGGAAATACTGGCCGATAAAGGCAATGGTAATTATGCCTATATTGACTCATTGCTGGAGGCAAAAAAAGTACTCATTAAAGAACGGGCAAGTACGCTCTTTGCCCTGGCAAATGATGTCAAGCTGCAGGTTGAATTCAATCCCGCCAGGGTTGGTGGCTACCGGCTTCTTGGCTACGAGAACCGGGCTCTTGCCGATGAAGATTTTAACAATGATAAGAAAGATGCGGGTGAAATAGGTATAGGCCATACCGTTACAGCACTCTACGAGATCATACCAGCAGGATCAAAGTCGATTCCACCGGTAGATCCTCTCAAATATCAGAGCGTTGTGCATAAAAACCAACCATCAGATGAGATACTGACCGTCAAGCTCCGATATAAACCTCTGCGGGGAAAAGAGTCACTCCTGCTCAGCCACTCACTTGACGACAGCCATAACGCACCGGCAAAGACAAGTTTGGATTTTCGTTTTACTGCAGCTGTTGCCGGATATGGACTCCTGCTGCGACACTCGGAGTATAGTGGCAAGATGGATTATCCTGAACTGATCACTCTTGCGAGAAGTGGTCGGGGCGAGGATCATGAAGGATATCGTGCTGAATTTATCCGGCTTCTTGAGATGAGCGAAATAATTACCCGATAGTGCTGATTTCTTTCAATGATAGTCTCGTAAACCTTTAATATTTCGCCATTTCGTCCTTCCCGCGCAGGCGGGAATCCAGTCATTTCAATACATTCTGGATTCCCGCCTGCGCGGGAATGACGGAGCAGGGAGCTTTTTACGAGTTTATCTTAATTACCATCTTTACATTTTTTCCTTACAACACTATCTTTTAGACCAAATAGTGGTTGTAAAAACTTTTTAGAATCAATTCATCCCTTGCAAGGAGAATAGCAATGACTGTCAAAATCTTCATTAAACGTAAGGTTTCAGCAAATAATATTCTGGAACTCACGATATTGTTAAAAAAACTTCGCAGCCTCACTCTGAGTCAGTCGGGCTACATCTATGGGGAAACATTGCGAAGAGTCGATAAAGATGACGAATGCCTGGTGATCAGCACCTGGCGATCCCTTGAAGACTGGAACGCATGGCTGCATAACGAGCAAAGGATACAAATCCAGAGTGATATAGATTCACTCCTGGGTGAAAAAACAGATTATTCCGTATACGAAGTGTGAACAACCAGCGATTTACTGTGCTGAGCAGTAAATTTGTATAACTTTTCTATGAAGATAGCAGCTAAGCTGATTTTTATCAGAAACATTTAGCTTAGCTATTCATGTTACTGCTTTGATCAGACCTCAGACAATGTGTAGTATAGACTGTTCTGATCAAACTTCTCGAAGTTTACGTTTATCGGACTTAGTCATCTGTAACTTCCGATAAGCGTAGACATCGAGTGACTTTTTTACGGGGCCATCAAGAGTAACTTTTACTAGTATCGAGGCCAGGACATAATGATCTTTGAAGGCGTTAAACTGATGTTCATCGGCATGACAACCGTCTTGCTCTTTCTTTTCCTTATGATCGTCCTAATTCAGTTTGTATCTTACCTGACTCGAGATGCTACCTCCCAGGAAATGGAGGAACTTAGAAAAGAGAGAGAACTCCAGGCTCAAAGAAAGAAAACAACAAAATCTTCTGACGATACTGAAGAGGATATTGCGGTTATTGCAGCAGCAGTAGCAGCATTTGAAGCTGAACGTTTTGCGCGGGC
>JAUVON010000412.1 GCA_030599175.1 Desulfobulbaceae bacterium
CAGGGCAAGGCGCAGTTGGCTGCCATAGAAAAAGCCCGGGATCAAGGTGTTGATCTTACCATTGTCTGGAATAAATCCCACCGTGAACACACTATCGTCAAAACTACTCAGCAGCAGGTGAGGGAAGAGGCGGATCAAGCTGTGACTCTGCGTGGATGGGAAGGACAATACTTTGTTGATGCTGACCATATCGGACTTGGCAATGTTGATCTTTTTCTACAGAGCAGTGATTTTTTCACCCTGGATGTCGCTGATTTCATAGGTGAAAGGGCAGATGATAAAAGTCTGGGTGAATTTATAGAAAAGTATTCCCAATTGGCAGGTGAGCTTACCATACCTGGTATTGATCAACCCCTGAGAGTTACTGTTGATCTACTGCAAGTCATTGCAGAAAAATACCTTTATGCAATACAGGAAGCAGGAAAGATATTCCGCCATATTGTAAAAATGAAGGGGAGAGATTTTGTTACCGAAGTCTCCATGGATGAAACAGCTGAACCCCAGACACCTACAGAGCTGCTGTTTATTCTTGCAGCAATGGCGGAAGAAAATATTCCAGCACAAACCATTGCCCCTAAATTTTCCGGTCGCTTTAATAAAGGTGTAGATTACCTCGGTGATGTTGCGCGGTTTCGCCAGGAATTTGAGGAGGATCTCTGCATTATCAAATACGGTGTGGAATCGTTTGGGCTTCCTGTTAATCTGAAGCTCAGTGTTCATTCCGGAAGTGATAAATTTTCCATTTACCAGCCGATTCGAGAATTAATCCATAAACATGATGCAGGAATTCATGTGAAAACAGCAGG
This sequence comes from Desulfobulbaceae bacterium, assembly GCA_030599175.1. Lineage (GTDB taxonomy): Bacteria > Desulfobacterota > Desulfobulbia > Desulfobulbales > Desulfocapsaceae > Desulfomarina. The sequence continues at coordinate 807 of JAUVON010000412.1, forward strand.
TACTACATGGCTTGAGGAGTTGATTGGTCTTGCAGAGGCAGGGGGAAAAGGTCTGGAGATTGCAAAGCAGGTTTACACCTCCTCATATAGTCGTTTTGATGAACTATGCACACCTTACGCTTCTGTTATTGATATAGATCGCGATGCTCTTCCCAAACCTGCTGAACTCCAGAACTGGACAAGTGAGCAATATGTTAAGGCCTTGCGTCATGATCAATCATGTTCTGATTATGACGTTAATTTACGACAATTGCTTCATGTGGGGTATAAAGTTGCAGCGGAAATGGGGGATAACTACCTGGACGCTCTTCGTGATAATGAAGAGATAGTGGCAAAGAATGTAACCGGAAATTTGTTTGACCGTCATATAAAGCCACTCTTTTTATAACTTCAATCAAATGATCACCTGCACTGTAAAGGAGAACAACTGTGACAGATAGTGTGTTACGCTTTGGTATTGCAGGACCCGGTACAGTTGCGCATCTGCATAGCAGTGCAATTCAGCAGGCGCATGGGGCCGAATTGGTAGCCGTATATGGCAGAGGTGAGGCGCAGACCAGAGATTTTGCAGAGCAGTATGGTATCAAAGCCTATACTGATCTGGATGCATTTCTCTCGTCTGGAGATATTGATGCCATCACCATCGCAACAGCTTCTGGTGCCCACAGGGATATCGGTATCTTGGCCGCAGCAAAAGGCAAACATATTCTCTGTGAAAAACCGCTGGAGATCACTCCGGAGAGATCAGAAGAAATTATTTCAGCCTGCAGGGAAAATGATGTTCAACTTGCTGTTTTTTTCCAGGCGCGATTTGATAAATGCACTCAACTGGCAAAAAAAGCTATTGCTGACGGCAGGCTCGGAAATATTCTTCTGGCAAGTTGCCAGATGCGATGGTATCGCACCCAGGAATACTATGATTCTGCAGACTGGCGTGGAACGTGGAAACTTGATGGTGGCGGCTGCCTGATGAACCAGGGAATTCATACCATCGATCTGTTGGTGCATCTTGTTGGTGATCCTGCCGTTGTTTCTGCTTTCCAGGGACCATGCACTCATGACCGGATCGAGGTTGAAGATAATCTCTGTGCCAGTGTGGTCTTTAAGAATGGTGCCATAGGTACTATTGAAGCTTCAACTTCCTGTTCTCCCGGCTTTCCCCGCAGGATTGAGATCTCTGGAGAAAATGGCTCCATAAGTATAGAAGACAATCGGATTGTCCGCTGGGAATTTGATGAGAAAATGGAAGAAGATGAGGCAATTGTGACCCGGTTTGCCGCTGCTGAACAAGGTGCGGGAGGGGCATCTGACCCGACAGCAATTGATGTTACCGGGCACAGACTGATCGTTGAAGATTTTGTCAGGTGTGTGCGGGAAAAACATAAGCCTAACATTGACGGGATAGAAGGGAAGAGAGCTGTCGATTTTATTTGTGCAATTTATGAATCCATTCGAAGCGGTTCGCCGGTGAATCTGGTGTAAAAAATTTATAGCAACGAAGTAGATTAAGA
>JAUVON010000311.1 GCA_030599175.1 Desulfobulbaceae bacterium
AAGTTCCTCCTGAGCAACAAAACTCTACAGTAGTTGTTATAGACCGGGAGCAACTCAGTCAAATTATCGAATCAGCCCTGGATAGAAAACTTGGTCCGATAAAACGATCCCTGGCGGAGCAGCTGAACAATAAACCGTCCCTTCAGGATATCCTTGGCGGTATCGGGTATATCCTGGGACTGGCAGGAATAGCAGCATACTTTAAATCACAAAAAAAACAGTGAGGACTGGGGTAAGGCTATGAACATCAAAACAAGGATTTTTCTTTCTGCAGCATCACTGGTCGTGCTCTACGCACAAAGCAGCCAGGCACACTTTGGCATGGTTATTCCGGGGGAGAATATCATTACCCAGGAGAAAAAAACTACTGCCTTTACCCTGGCATTTTCCCATCCCTTCGAAAACATCGGTATGGATCTGGTGAAACCAAAACAGTTTACTGTCACCGCCCATGGACAGACCACAGATCTCACAGACAGTTTGCAACCTGCAACCTTTATGGAGCACAGGGGTTGGAAAGCAAATTTTTCCTTTAAACGACCAGGTGTTTATCAGTTTGCAATGGAGCCGACTCCCTACTGGGAACCCGCCGAAGACGTGAGTATTATTCACTATACCAAAACAATCATTGGAGCATATGGAGATGATGAGGGATGGGATGAACCTGCAGGGCTGCCAACCGAAATCATTCCATTACTGCGCCCTTTTGGCAACTATGCCGGAAACAGTTTTACCGGACAGGTTCTTCTAGACTCCAAACCGGTCGCCGGGGCAGAAATAGAAGTGGAATTTTACGATAAGAAAAATTCTCTGCACGCTCCAAGCGACTACCATGTCACCCAGGTAATCAGGGCGGACGGCAATGGTATCTTCAGTTTCACCTGTCCGCTGGCCGGCTGGTGGGGGTTTGCTGCCCTCAGTGAAGCCGACTACACCATTAAGGATCCGGAAGGTAATGAGAAAGGTGTGGAGATTGGCGCTGTTCTCTGGATCTATCTGGATCCACTTCCAAAAAGTGGCAACTGAATAATGATGGATGAACACTTTGCTCAAGGGAATTCACTGCTGCACAGGCGGGATCCCAAAGCAAAAATCATAGCTGCCACAGCTTTCGTAACTGCTTCTGCCATAACTAACAGTTTCACCGTGGCAGCTATCTCTTTTGCCTTCAGCATTGTTCTTTTTTTCCTGACAAAACTACCGGTACAACTTGTGCTGAAACGGCTGCTGGCTGTTAACAGTTTTACCTTCTTTCTCTGGCTCACCCTGCCCCTCACCTACGGTGGCAGTGAGTTCACAGCAGTAGGCCCTCTCTCTCTCTCCATCGAGGGCATAAGGCTGGCAGCACTCATAACGCTGAAAACAAACGCTATCGTTATTTCCATAATCGCCCTGCTTGGCACCTCCCGCATCGCCAACCTCGGCCACGCCCTTGAATCATTACATCTCCCTCAGAACCTCTGTTTTATTCTCCTCTTTTCCTATCGCTATGTATTTGTCATCTACCAGGAATATCATCGTCTGGTGAGAGCAGCCCAGCTACGCTGCTTTGTACCGGCCACCAATATCCATACCTACCGCACCTTTGGCTACCTTTTCGGCATGACCCTGGTGAAAAGCTGGAACAGGGCGGCACGGGTTCACCAAGCCATGGTTCTTCGCGGTTTTGATGGACGCCTTATCCCGCTGTCACAGGACAGATACACTTCCGACGATACAATTTTTCTCTCGGTTATGCTGTCACTCACCCTCCTTCTAATCCTGCTCAATTTTCTCTAACCTGATCAAAAATTGGATTCTTCTTGCTTTGATCAAATATATCGTGTAGCTCTCTACCATGCCAAAACCGCCAATAATTGAATTGCGTAACATCAGTTATGCATATCCCCATAACAGTACGCCAATACTGAAAAATCTGAATTTTTCGGTGTCCGACAAGCATATTGGTGTTATCGGCTCCAATGGTTGTGGAAAAACAACGTTTTTTCAAATCATTGTCGGGCTGTTAACCCCGGATACCGGGCAACTGCTCTTCCATGGAGAAAATGTAGAGAACAAAAAACAGTTACGTGGGCTGCGAAAGGAAGTCGGTTTTCTTTTCCAGAGTGCCGATGATCAGCTTTTTTCGCCAACAGTAATTGAGGATGTTGCCTTCGGCCCGCTCAATCTTGGATATTCATCGGCTACAGCAGAAAAAATCGCCCTTGAAACCTTAGCGGATCTTGGCCTCTCAGGCTTTGAAGAACGCATAACTCATAAACTGTCCGGCGGCGAAAAGAAACTGGTTGCCCTGGCCACAATCCTGGCCATGAAACCCAAAATGCTGCTACTTGATGAACCGACAAACAACCTCGACCCAAGGACACGCAAACGACTGATTGACATTCTCAAGGGACTGGATCTCTACCAGATCATCATTTCCCATGACTGGGACTTTCTCGACCAGACAAGCTCAACCCTCTACCAGGTTGAAAATGGGCATATCCATAAATGCAAAGAAGACCATGTCCATGTTCACCGTCATATGCACAAGGCGGGCGATCACCCGCACCGCCACGTCCATTAAGACCCATGAAAATCCATTTCACAACAATGACACCGCTTCGCTGTTATGAAAGTTATGTAACAGGGAACCGAGAGAAGTGTTGCAAGAGGATTCATGGGTAACTTTTGGTAGCGTCATCCAGTAAATTTCATGGTAAAGAGACGAAACAGATACAGTCCTGACGTAAAAGTATCCATCCTTAAACGGCACTTGCTGGATAAGGTGGCAGTGTCGGATTTATGTGACCAGCACGGTCTTTCTCCGACGGTTTTTTATCGTTGGCAGAAGCAGTTCTTTGAAAATGGCTCAATTTCTTTTACCCCAAAACGTAAAGGTAAAGAAAACCGTCAGGATCGCCGCATTCGTGAGCTGGAACAGAGTATCGAAAAAGTAAACCGGGAAGTAAAAATACGCAGGAAAATCCAGCTTCAACTGCTTCACTCGGAAAAACTAAGCGCACTTGGACGACTAGCCTCTTCAATTGCCCATGAGTTCGGCAACCCTCTCATAGGGATCAAATATCTTCTCACCGATTTTATTGAACGCCCCTTTCTAAGCAAGGAAGATCAGAGGTTACTCCTTCTGGGGATGGAAGAGTGCGACCGCATGACAAAACTGCTTAAAAACCTGGGCCAGTTGAATCGGCCGACAACAGGGAAAAAAAGCCTTGAAAATATCCACAAAATTATGGACAATATCTTGTTTTTCCAGGCCAAACTGATAAAACCACAGCAGTTGAAAATAGTGAAAAACTATGCCCCTGACCTGCCCGATGTTTTTATAATACAGGATCAGATCAGCCAGGTACTGCTCAACCTGACAATAAACGCTGCCGATGCAACCTCTGCCAGTGAAGGAACAATTACTGTAACAACCTGGAGAACAGCTGCAAAGATCTTTCTCTCTATAGCGGATACAGGAAAAGGTATCGACCAGAATATTCAGAACAATATTTTTGAACCCTTTTTTTCAACCAAAAAAGAAGAGGATGGAACCGGGCTGGGACTCTCGACCTCATACGGTATCATCAAACAGCACAGGGGGCAACTCACCTTTGTCTCTGAACCGGACAAAGGAACAACCTTTACTCTCTCTCTCCCCCTGAACCAGGATCCC
>JAUVON010000160.1 GCA_030599175.1 Desulfobulbaceae bacterium
TATAATAGCGAACAGAAAAAGAACAGTAAAATTCCAGAATAACGAAAAAATTCTATTTCCTGAATTTTTTTCCAGTAAAGGGGAGGTTTGTTGATTACGGTTTATCGGATATTCCGGGGGGGAATTTCTTGCGATGGCCAGGTAAATTGAGGCTTACCGCTTTTTTTACGGATCCAGTCGAGGCTATGTTGGACGGCAGGCTTAAAGATCAGGTAGTTGAGCATAGTTTGTTTACCCGGAAAGGAAAGGAGAAGAAGACCGATAAGTATGGTCAGGATGCCCTGGCCAGGTAGAAAGAGCATCGCAAATCCTGCTGTAAGCAGAAATATGCCACCGATATTGCGAAAAAGGAGAAATCCCAGGCTGGTTACAGAAATCCTGGCGGCTTGTTTTTTCTTGTTGATGTTAATAAAGCAGTTAACTGAAAGGTTGCTGACTATCAGTGGAATGATGAGCAAGCTCAGGAAAAAAGTGGCAAGAGAGATGGGTGCAAGCCATCGGAGCAGAGTTTGGAGAAGCTGTATGTTGGTAAATTGATCCATTGCACTCTATTATCTCTCCAGGGCCCTTATGCTGATCGACACACCGTTTGGTGAATTATCTTCTGTTGGTTTCGTTTGGTTTGTGTCCACAACAGTTATTCTTTGCGGTTCAAGACTTAACTGGGATATGAAGTACTGGTTAACTGACTGGACTCTTTTTTCAGCAAGCTCTTGCAACATGTTCTCAGTCACTTCAACCTGTTGCGGCTGGGTTGGATTGAATTCCTGGAGAAACTTTGGCGGAATGTCCAATTCAACTATCTTTCCTTCCTTGACCATTTTTTTCTGCTTCTGCTCAAGGGTTTTTCTGTAGAGTTCTTTTTGTTCCTGCCATTTTTTTAATCTGCGTTGGTTGTCCACTGCAACCCTTTCTGACTCAGTAGTTTCCAACTGCGTCTTCATGGCTGTAGAGTCGATAGTGTGATTATAGCTGCCTGATAGAGTCAGGCCAATGTTGGGGTTGGCCGTAAGAAATGAACCGTAGCGTGTAAGAGTTTTTCTGCCTTTTTCAGACATAATGAACTCAGCGGGCCTGAAATCAATAAATTCACTGTCGGTTAAGTCGGTGAAATCTTCGGAGGCAAGGAGAAATGGAGAGACCGATGCTTTGATAATGAGTTTTTGAAAACGGGTAATTATATGATCAAACAGCGTTAATTGAGAGACAGGTTCCTTGTCAATAAAGGAAAAATCGAGGTTGAATGAATTATCCTGGTCTGTAAGAAGAGACAGTGTCAGGGCTGATTCTGATGCTTGGTATTCTGCTTGAACTCCGGAAAATATGACACTGCCGGTGTTGTTCAACTGTCCATCTTTCCAGTGACTGTCGAGGTTCAGGTCAAATGCTCCTCTGCTTGTGTCTATCTCAAGTTGTGAACCAAGTTGTTTATAAAAGGCAGCCAGGGGAAAGTCAGTGAGCGTAAATGTGAAACTGCCATTTTTTTGTTTGGAGAAGAGATCGCTCTGGCCCTGAATAACAAAAAGTGAATCGTCGAGTTTTCCTTGAAACTTCAATTGACTCTTTTCAGTATTTTTACTCGGTTGCAGACCTGTAATAGTACCGTTAAAATCGGTGATCGATCCCTGCCAGGGGGGTGACATCCTCTGATCCTCTACTTCAATAGTACCATTTTCAACGACCACCTCCTTAATATTAAAAGAGGATGATGTCAGTTTGGTGGATAAAGGCAGGTATTTCTGCAGAAGGCCGGTGAAATTCTCAAGAGGGCTGTTATCTCCACTATCAATCTTCCATGAAAAAACGGGGAATTCAAATTCGGCGAGTGAAATAGCGAGATGAAATGGTTTGGCGGAGAAGTTGACGTCGTGGAAGACGCTGTTTTTCCATTTGATGATGGCTTTCTTTTTTTCTACAATCGATACCTGGTTAAGGCTCAGGTTTCCGGTAAATTCGGATTGAGGAAGAGTGAAGGTGCCCTTACCATCAAGTAAACCGTTGATGCGGGTCAAAGCTGATGAATCGGCAAACCACGAGAAGACAGTTCCGGACTGCAGGCCCTTAAACTCGGTTTCCAGAGATACTTTAAATGGTGACAGGAGAACATGCCCTTCTGCACTGATGGATCCACCGTTTTGAGTTCCGGCAACTATTGAAATGTTGTTATTTGCCCCTTTGGTCAGGTAAAAGTCCTTAGCCTTCAGGCTAAAGCCGGGAAAGTGGAGTTTTGAATCATTACCCTTACCGGTTAAGATTGTTGCTTTACCGTCAAAACTAAGGCTGTCTAACCGGTATCCTCTCTCACTGTTTTCAGTAAAGAGTGAGAAGGAGCCCGGCAGTTGTCCCCTGGTCAGGTTGAGCGTGCCGTTTTCAATGGCAACACTACCAAAAACAGTCTTTTTATCTGAAGTACTAAAGCCTGAGACTGTCACCAAGGGAGCAGAAAGAACAGTTGATTTTTCCTCCTTCAGGAGAAAATTCTGCACGGAAATTGTAGTATCGGTAAGACTGAAAAAAGGGACGTGAGATGTGTCGCCTGAAAGCGAAAGGAGAAATCTGCCCTTAAGGTCGGCAACCCCTTCTGAGGTGACAAACGGTTTTATTTCAAAAGAGCGTAAAAGGTTATTGATTCGCATATTGTTAATGGTGAGAGCGCCGTCCAGCAGGTTTGGAGTGGTCAGTTTTCCCTGCCATGAAAAAAATGATGACGCTCCACGTTGTTCACCGGTTAAACGAAAAGTACCGGGTTCTTTTCCCTTACCCCTGTTTTCTGAAGAGCTGTAATGTTTTAAATGAAATTGCAGTGCATCCCAGGTGATATCAGGTTTTCCTGAAGTATTCTTTTGGAATAAGTGCAGCATGCCTCCATCCACAATCATAAGATCGATATTTGTGGTGACATGTGGTCCGGATTGTACCCTGAGTAGTTCAGGCTTTGTCTCTTCACTGAAAATTTGCCGGAGATTATCAGAAAAGCTCTGGCCATAGGATGAAAACACAGGATCTCTCAGGGATAACGTTTCAAGCTGAATATACCTTGATACCGGGTGCAGTAGGCCGATCAGGTGTACTGTCGGAGCAGTAATCTTTATGGTGCCGTCATGGGTTGACATCTCAGTGCCGGCGATTTTGAGATCGAAATTGATCGCCAGTTTCCTGCCTTTCTTTTCCTCCGGTGAAAATTTAAGCCCGATTTCCCCATCGGCCTTCCCCTGAGTAAAATTAAAAGGGAGGTCAAAGGGGAGGTAGCTGAAATAAAATGGAAGATCCAGTGCCTGAATGTCACAGGAGAGATCCGTGGTACGATTCTCATCACCAGCTTCACCGACAGCCGCTTCACCTGTCAGCTCAAGGGGGCTGCCGTTTATGGTCGCTGAAAAATGAGGCCGGATATAGTTTCCTGCTTGAAAAGGAAAGTTTGACAGGGTGGGCAGTGCAAGCTGAATGTCTTCAATAATATGGGTTTTTCTTAGCGGCAGATCTGAAAAAGTAATTTTACTTTCGGAAATATCGATATTGTTCAATGAAAAGTGAAAAGGCAGAGCGGAGAAGGCCATCATTCCAGCAGCATTGTCCAGGTTTGACGAGTTAACTAATGATGAAAAATTATATGACCCATCGATTTCGCGATTAACATGTGCTTCCAGTTCTTCAATTATAAGACTATTGCTTACCAGGTCGTTTCGCAAAAGAGATAATGGTGCAAGCTTCATCTTAACGTTTTTGATGTTAAGTAAATCAGGGCGCTCATCGTGTTTGGATAAAATCCGTATGTCTTCAGCCTTGAAACTGAAGGTTAACGGATTGAAACTGACATTTCCCGGATGAAAAACAAAACCGGTTTTTTCATAAACATCTTCTGGTAAAATTTTGGTGATATAATAGGGCACCCCTACAAACCCGGCGATGGCATATAGCCCAAGAAGCCCTGCAAGAATGAAAATCCACAGCCACATTTTACTTCCAGGTTGAGACTGTTTTCCGGTTGGCTTTCGAGGGCCGGGAGAGACAATTTTCCTGGCAGACCTTTTGAGGCGGGATTTAGATTTTTTTATGGAAATATTGCCGAAATGATCAGACATTGTAACTCTGCAAGTCTCCTATAGTAAGCTCGTGAGAATCATTTTTTGAAGTATAATCAGATCGATGGGAATTGGGCTACAAAATGTTTATGAGGACTATTGGGTAGCGATGAATATTCATATCCGATTCATACGTATCCGTAAAGTGAACTTTTTGTCCCACTAGAACATATTTTTGGAATTGTAGTACTTTTTTTTCCAAAAGTAAAAAAAACGTTTTAATTCCTTCGTATTAGTCGTACATTTAAACTATAAGAATGGACTTTTCCCAAATCTTTGAGATTACAGGCACCCATTACCCCTTATGTTTGATTCGTTTAGTTATTTTCGCTGGCAGGATGTCCTGGATATTCTGGTTGTAGCTTTTATTATTCACCAGCTGGTTTCCGTCATGCGGGGCACACGATCTGTCCAGATGGTTGTCGGTATCGGGATACTGACTTTAGTCTATTTTCTTGCCAGTGTTCTACACCTGTCTGCACTTTTATGGGTGATGCAGACCTTTCTCAGCTCTATCCTTCTTATTGTTATCATCGTTTTTCAAAAAGATATCCGCCGTGCCTTGACCCAGGTTGGTAGATCTCCGTTTCAAAAACATACCGATATCGTAGAAAAACAGATGGAGGAGATTATTCGAACACTTTTCTATCTGTCCAAAAGGCGGATTGGGGCACTTATCGTAATTGAGCGGGAAACGAGTCTCGGCGATTTTATCGAATCCGGGTTCAAACTCGATGCACTGCTAACAAAAGAATTGCTGATATCTGTCTTTATGCCGGCCTCACCGTTGCATGATGGTGCCGTTTTGATTAACAGGGAGCGGATTACGCACGCTGGTTGTATTCTCCCGCTTACGCAGAACCCATATATTAATAAACGTTACGGTACCCGCCACAGGGCTGCCATTGGTCTCACAGAAGAAACCGATGCTGTGGTTCTGGTTGTCTCCGAAGAAACCCAGGAAATTTCAATTGTGAGACATGGGGCTTTGACCACGGTTGAAGATGAGATCACTCTTAAAAAAAATCTTCAGGCGATATTTGTCGCCAATAACGGATCCTCTTATTCGTTTAAACACTGGATGGGCAGTAGATGAAACCGTTTTGGAACACCCCCTCGGGTAGGCAGAATCCGGCAAAGAGAGTATCGAAGGACTGGATTCTACGCCTGGCCTCGATTCTGCTTGCTGTGGTCTTGTGGTTTTATGTAGGGGGTGAGGATACGGTGAATAAAAATGTTATGGTGCCAATCGAAATCATAAATCTTCCCCGGGATCTGGTTATTTCGAACCAATTTAAAAAGGAGATTGAAGTTACGGTCAGTGGGCCGAGGTCGCTTCTTCTCGACCTGGCCAATCGCGGAGTTACCAGGCAGGTTGATCTCTCTGCGGCAGTTCCGGGGACAATGGTGATAGAAAACAGTAACCAGCATATTCCTGTACCACGTGGGGTTACAGTGCAGAGGGTTCAGCCATCTTCCATAATTCTCTCCCTTGATAAACTTATCCAGAAAGCATTCCCTGTCACCGCAAAGACCTCAGGATTTGTTGAGGAAGGATACTATTTGAAGAGTCTGAAGACCGATCCGGACGTGATCACTATAACCGGGCCGAGTACTGTCCTCTCTCCACTGGATGAACTGTATACCGAGGCTATAAGTCTTTTAGGGGTAAAACAATCTGCACAACTGCAGGTGCCGCTTGAGCTTGATCCTACAGTTGTTGATTTGATAGGTGAGACTTCTGTTACAGCCGATCTGATAGTGGGTCTGGAAACTCTTACAAAGACGATGACCGGCGTTAAAGTTCATGTGGTCATCGATGGAGTGCTGAGAAAGGTGATGCCGGAAGTGGTGAAGGTGACGGCAAATATACCAAAGCTTCTGATAAAAAAGGAAACTGATCTTAAAAAGTTATTCACCGTTACTGCAATGCAAACGGATGGAGAGGGGATGTTGAAGGTGAAGGTGATTCCCCGCCCGGATATCGAGCTTCCAATAGAAATTATATCCATTATTCCAGGTAATGTGCTTCTTGTTAACGACGGTGAACCTGTTTCAGCTTATCCTCTGTCTACTACACTTCTTGAAGAGGTTGCTGCGATGGCAATGCCGGATATTGGCAATATTGAAGTTGATCGGAGGGAGGAGGAAAAGCCTGAATTGAACGTGGAGGATTCGGCTGATTCGCCATTGATAATCCTGGCATCGAAGAAAAAGAAAATAAAGACTACTGAATAGCAGAGTTTTTCCTGACAGCCTTCAACCTAACAGCCTAAAACACTACCCTACCTTAAAATAATAATGAGAAAACTATTCGGTACAGATGGCATAAGGGGTGTAGCAAATGTCTACCCCATGACAATAGAGATTGCAATGCAGGTCGGCAGAGCGATCGCCTTTATTGTCAAGGATAAGGCAAAGGGGCATCGAATTGTTATCGGTAAGGATACCAGGCAATCCTGTTACATGCTGGA
>JAUVON010000104.1 GCA_030599175.1 Desulfobulbaceae bacterium
GGAACTTTTTCCCGGAGTCGAACAAATCGCGGTTTTTGATACGGCTTTTCATCAATCCATTCCGCCTCACGCATATCATTATGCTTTGCCCCATGAGCTCTATGAAGAGCAGCGGATACGCAGGTACGGGTTTCACGGCACTTCACATAAATATGTGGCAGCTGAGTGTGCGCAATTGATGGGTAAACCTCTTGAAGAGCTGAATCTGATTACTATTCATTTGGGCAACGGCTGCTCAATGACTGCTATTAAAAATGGCAAGAGTGTTGATACTACTCTTGGGTTTACACCCCTTGAAGGACTGGTAATGGGGACTCGCAGCGGTGATATTGACCCTGCTATTCATTCTTTTCTTGCCAGAAATTGTGGAATGGATATCGAGGCAATTGACACCATGTTGAACAAGGATTCCGGCCTCAAAGGGTTGTGTGGAATGAATGATATGCGGGATATTCATGAACAGATTTCCCGTGGCAACGAGAGGGCCCGACTGGCTCTTGAGGTGCAGACATATCGTAATCGCAGGTATGTAGGTGCATTTATGGCAGTACTGGGCCGTGTTGATGCTATTGTTTTTACCGCAGGTATTGGTGAAAACGATCCGGTTGTTCGGTCCAAGACCCTGGAAGGGCTGGAACTCTTTGGTATTATGCTCGATTCTGATGTAAATGATCAGAGAGTGAAGGAGCCCTTGCTGCTCAGTAGTCCGGGTAGCCGCGTACAGGTCTGGGGTATCCCAACAAATGAAGAACTTGCCATTGCCCGTGAAGTGAAATCGGTGTTGGCTAGATAAATGTTCACCTATTACTGTCCCGTCCTGCCTGGTTTACTGTCATGATAAAAGTTACCCTGTGGATGGTCTTTCTCGCTGCTGTTTCCTACCTGATCATGTGCGTGCTTCTCTACGCCAGGCAGCGTTCAATGATCTATTATCCGACTCATCCCACAAATTCGGGCGAGGCGAAGGTTATATGGCTTTCCCATGAGGGGCAGTCACTGAAGGTCTGGCATATTCCCGGCAGTAGTGATCGCGCTCTCATTTACTTCGGAGGTAACGCGGAAGATGTTGCCATGAATATTCCACAGTTCAAACGCCTCTTCCCCGAATATTCCATTTATGTGCATAATTATCGCGGTTATGGCGGCAGCACGGGTAAGGCTTCAGAAACTGCACTCTTTTCCGATGCTGGTGCACTTTATGACTATGTTAAGACGAAATACCAGGAAATTTCAGTGATAGGAAGGAGCCTGGGCACCGGGGTTGCGGTCTATCTGGCTTCGGAAAAAAAGGTAAGCCGACTGGTGCTCGTAACACCCTATGACAGTATGGTTAACCTGGCTAGAAACTATTATTTCCAGGTTCCCGTGTCATTGTTGTTAAAAGACAAATTTGATTCACTCAGCCGGGCCGGGAGCTTAGCGACACCGACCCTGGTGCTCATAGCAGAACATGATGAAGTCATCCCGCGCAAGAGACCAGACGCCCTTGTTTCAGCATTGAATCCGGAAATTACCAGGGTGGATGTTATCAAAGGTGCAGGCCATAACACCATTGGTTCATATCCGCAGTATGAAAAGGCTCTGAGCGCATTTCTTGATAAGCCTCAACCGGCAGAGAAATAATATGGTTCAGTCCAGCTGAAAATTTTCCGCTACTTTCTGGCAGACGTATTCACCGATGGGTATGGCCGATGTTGCCGCCGGCGATGGTGCGTTGCAGACATGAAATGAGCGTTTACTTTCAGCGAATAAAAAATCGTGAACCAGGCTGCCATCGCGTTTCACTGCCTGGGCTCTGATGCCGACCGGATACGGAAGAAGATCCGCCAGCGAAAGCTCGGGGCAGTATTTACGCACACGTTTCAAATATCCCGGCTTGTAAAAGGAATCTTTCATCTCTCCGACTCCGGAGATGAGATTGGAGCCGATGACTTTCCAGAACCCCGGAAATCTCAGCATATCCAGACTGTCTCTCAGGTCAAGGTTGAAACGGCCGTATCCTTCACGTTTCCATCCCAGCACCGCGTTAGGGCCGATGGTCACAGAGCCGTCAATCATGCGGGTCAGATGTACGCCCAGAAACGGCAGGTCAGGGTCTGGGATCGGATAAATCAGATGATTGACGATCCGGTTATGTCTAGCTGGAAGTTGGTAATACTCACCGCGAAAGGGCACGATTTGAAAATCGATATCGATGCCGATCATAGCGGCTATTCGATCTGCCTCCAAACCGCTGCAAGCAACAAGATAGAGGGATTGGAACAATTCACTGCCCGATCGAACCTGTACCGCATCACTGTTTTCCTGAAGATTGGTAACAGTTTTTCCTGTTAGTATCCGGCCACCTATGGTAACAAACAGTTCAGCCATGCGGGAGCAAATTTCAGAGTAATCTGTGATTCCTGTAGCGGGTATCAAGAGGGCCCCTGCTCCGGTAATCTGCGGTTCTTTTGCCCTCAGCTCTGTCTCGGATAATCGATGGGTTACGATTCCATTTTGAACGCACCGGTTTTCCAGACTTGCCATACGTTCCAATTCCACATCATCCGTGGCAACAAGAATTTTACCGCATTGTTCCACCGGCAGCTCATGCTCCCTGCAAAAAGCAAAAGTCGCGGCTGCACCACGTTTACAGAAGTCGGCCTTAAGACTGCCCGGCTGATAATAAACGCCTGCATGGATAACACCGGAGTTTCGACCCGTCTGGTGCCGGGCCAGGGACGGCTCTTTTTCAAGCAATAAAATTGCAGCATCGGGGTATCGAATCTGGAGTTGCCAGGCTGTAGATATTCCAACAATCCCGCCGCCGATCAGGATAAAGTCATATTTTTTCATCATCTACCATCCAATAAGAGGCCTTCCTGTTATTTTCGATTTGTTGGGGTTTGGCTCAGGACAACAAAGGATACGCTATCTTAAAGGAAGTGAAAAGCTATTTTCTCTTCGATGCTTTACTGCCGGGAAATCGTCTAATATTATCGATTTGAAATATATTGAAACAGCTTTGTAAATAAGTTAGGTTTTATCTTCCTCAGTTGATGATGTTCATTCCTGGGTAAGGGAGTTGTTTTTATGGAAATTCTATCAAAGAAAAATGGCTGGTTTTTATTTCTGAGCCTTCTCAGCTGTTGTTTCTATATTTTTCTTTTGAGTAAACGGGCTCATGTAGAGATTGAGGTTGAGGTAAGCCAGGAAAGCTTTTTCAGGATTTTCTGGGCGGAGCCGGGAGGACACTATTCTGAAAACAGGATGGTCGGAACTTTTATTCATCCTGATCGGCTAAAATATGGTTTTTTTCTCACTGATCTCAATAAGGTTGAACGGTTGCGAATTGATACGCATCAGTATGCGGGAACAGCAACTCTAAAATCGATTACAATTCATCAGCAGGGCTTTCTGCCGATTATTCTCTCAGCATCTCCCGGCCTGGGTTCTCTTATACCTTTTCAGCAAATTGAGGAGTACAGGGTTGATGAGTCAGGTCTCTGGCTGCGTTCATCCGGTAACGATCCCAGCTTCGAACTTACCCCTCAGTTACATCCTGTTGCGATTGATAAGCTGGCATGGATCACTGAACTTACACTTGTCTTCCTGGCAGCCTGGTTTCTAATATGGGGCTGCTCATTGCTTATTGTCAATTTCCGTTTTGTGCCGATGATGCTGTTCGGGGCATGGCTGCTGATCATTGTCATGGCTGTCCTGAGTGAACGTAATGTTCATCCTGATGAATATGTGCATCTTGCAGCCATTGACTACTACCAGGACAACTGGCTGCCGCCGCTGATCGAAGATGAATCAATTCGGGGAACCTATAGTGCTTACGGTAATTCCCGGCTTAACGATCGTGAACTCTATTATCTGGTGGCCGGCAAATTTCAGCAGGCCATCTCAGCATTTGAGTTGAAAGATTATCTTGCGAAGAGAAGCTTTAATGTGATCCTTTTTGGTCTTATACTGATCTATGCCATAAAACACCGGTGTGCCCGGTTTGTGTCACTTCCTCTGCTACTCTCCCCTCAACTGTGGTACGTATTCAGTTACTGCAATTCCGACGCCTTTGCCCTTTTTCTCGCTTTCATAATTGGCTGTGAACTGGTCTGCAGTAGAAGTGTTTTCAATCGTTTTCTGGAGACTGAGTCTGCCGGACGGATGCTTTTTTCGCTCCTTTATCTGGGGCCACTTCTCGGTGCTCTGTTTCTCTTGAAGAAAAATTATTATCCGCTGATCGTTTTTGTTGCAGTGGTCATGGTTATCAAAATAATCAGGAACTCAAGTGTCGAGAAGAGGAAACAACTTATATTTCGGCTTACCTCCATCGTAGTTATCGGCCTTGCCCTTTTTGGAGGCAGGGTCGCCGCCGATTACCATGTTAATGGCTTTGACCGGCAGGCGAAGTTGACGTCGGCAAAACAGATGTATGCAAAGCATGGTTTTAAACCGGACAGCACTATCGAAGAAAGGGCTGGAACTTTGTTTTTAAAAAAACGGGGAGTAACACTTAAGTCCATCCTGGTAGACTATAATTGGCTTGAGCATACATTCAGGAGTGGATTTGGTCTCTATGGATATTTTACGATAACTGCTCCTGATATTTATTATAATCTGGTCAGGTGGGCGGTCGGCTTACTTGCACTCTTTCTTTTTCTTTCAATTTTCATACGGGGGGGAATCGACAACAGTAGTCTGGCTGTTACTGTGTTGCTGTTATCCTCAATGCTTGCTGCTGTCTCTTTGAATCGTTCATGGACACTGGATCTGCAGGCCCAGGGGAGGTATCTCTTTGTTATTCTTCCGATGGTCGCAATCCTGTACGGTATTGCGAGGAAGGCTGTGGACAGAACTATTTTATCAGTTGGTGTTTTTATACTGTACGGCTTGAGTGCATACTCGTTTATCTGTTATGGCCTGGTCAGAATACCCAAAGTTCTGGTCATGTAATAGTTCCTCAGCTATATCATGACTGGCTGTTTTTTCACTTCATCGAGTTGGTTGTAAAGCTTGAGAAGATTAGCATGGTTTGCTGAAATTTTCTGCCAGCTATCTGCAAATGTGAGTCCGGGAAATGTGAGTTCGGCTGCAATTATTTTTTCAGCTTCATGGATCATCTCCTCTTTATAATAGAGTCTGAGGCCTTTGGAGTAGCTTGATATTTCCCCCTTTTGTACAATGAAACCCAGGAGAGTGGTCAGAAGCCTGAAAAGGGTTTGACGGGGTTGTTTCAGGCCGCCATGGTCACAGCACCAGTTGCACCACTCATAAGCATCTTCATGTCTCTGCAGGGCAAGATAGAGTAATGCTCTGAGCTCGCCGACAGAAAGCAGGTACCATGCTGAATCCGGATCGAAAAGAACACCGATAAGATCCGAGATACGAGACTGGTCACTAAGATTCATTGACTCAACGGTTTCTAAAACAGTGCTGAGCTCATCAGAGTTCAGACGTGGCAGGTGCAGCAGTTGTCTGCGGATCGTTGAGCCGCTGTTCTTGTTATTCCAGATCAGGTCATCAACAGGATAAATTTCAGACATCCCGGGTACAATAATCCTGCAGGCCGACATACCGCAATGGTTGTAATCGGCAGTGTATATCCGGTAGCCGCAATTTTCAATGAGCGTTCGCAAAAGCAAATATTCTTTTTGAGTCGTACCTGAGAAATCCCATGGAGTAAAAGGATAGTCGGGTTTGGTCTTGAACATATCCCAGGAGAGGAAGCCATCTGAATTGATAAAGTGGCTTTCCAGATTAAAGCTGTCCGCTGCAAGTGACAGCTCATGAACCGGAGGGCTGAAAGAACCGAGTTGGTCCAGTTGTCGGCCCTGGAGCAATTCAGTCAGGGTTCGTTCGATTGCAGTTTCAAAACGGTAGCTTGCCCCAAAGGCAGCGTATGCGCCGCCGCTTGCAGGGTGAGCCAGGAGAACACAGATAACAGGAAATTTACCGCCCAGAGAGCAGTCCTTGACCATGACCGTCATATGGTGCTTTGAAAGTTCACTGAGGATGGAATTGATTTTCGGATATCTTTTGATTACACCCGGGGGGATATCCGGTAAGGCTACGCCATTGGCAATGACATGGTTTTTGACATATCTTTCAATTATTTCGGAAAGCGCCTGGGAGTAGCATTCACTCCTGCTGTTTCCCGCAGCCATACCATTACTTACATAGAGATTATTGAGGATACTGACGGGGAAATATATAATTTCCTCTGAACTGATATCTGTAAAAGGCAGACTGCAGATCCCCCTGTCTGACGGATTACTGTTATGGTCAAATAAGTGGCTGCATCGCAATTCATTGTCAGGATCATAGAGTTGGAGCAGGTCACTGTTTAAGAGTTTCAACCTCTCGGGGAAATTGAGGGGAATACGATCTTCGGTTTTTACAGGGAACCATTTTTCGCCGGGATAGAATAGAAAAGAGTTTTTTCTGCTCTCATTACCTAAATAATAATCGGAGAAGAAAAAATTGGTGGAGAGTCGCTCCAGGTATTCACCTAACGCACTTGCAAGAGATGCCTGTTTTGATGTTCCTTTGCCATTCGTATAGAGGTATTCACACTCTTTAGACCGAAGGTGAACAGACCAGCAATTTGGCGCAGGATTTAACCAGGACGCAGGTTCAGCGGCAAAACCGATCCTGTCAAGCAGGCCCGTTGCTCTGGCAATTGTCTCTACAAGGGGTGCGTCTTTGCCGGCAGGAAGAGTTTGAGGGGCCATAGTTTCTTACGGCGGTACCCTATATGGTATCAGCCGCTCTTAGAGAATCAGCCAGAATCTCCACAACATATCGTACTTTTTCGGGTGATTCATGCTGCAAAAGGTTGTCCTGAATATGCATAACACAGGTGGGGCAGGCTGTGGCAACAAAGTCAACGCCGGCATCCTGGATATTTTTCACTTTATGGTTGTTGATTTTAATAGCAGTGTCGTAATGGGTAATACAATAACTCCCGGCGCTTCCGCAACAGACATCAGCATCTTTCATCTCTTTAAAATCGATTCCCGGTATTTTTTTCAGAATATTGCGGGGCTGTTGATTTATTCCCTGGCCGCGGCCCAGATGGCAGGGATCATGGTAGGAAACTTTATACGGCAGATTACCCAGCTGTTCTTTTTTTATATCTATGTTTTTCTCTATAAATTCATTAATATCAAACACCTTTTCGGTAAAATCATCAAGCTCACTGCTGTCTTCAATAAAGAGTTTGATCTCCTTTTTTAATGCCATGCCACAAGATGAGCAGGCGACAACAATAGCATCCAGATTGTATTGTCGGAAAAGATTAAAATTGTGCTCCATAAGTTTTTTGGCACCTTCGTAATCACCATTGGCCAGTACCGGAGTGCCGTTACACTTCTGTTTTTTAGGAATGACAACCTCATATCCATAGCCGGTGAGAATATCCACCACCGATTTAACAACATTGGGGTAGATGAGATTACCTGCACATCCGGTAAAGTACCCTATTCGCATCTTTACAGGATCTTTTTTGGGTGGGATCACTTCAGGGTAGAGGCTCTGTCCGCTGCGCAGGGCCATTGTCGGAAAAAAGCGTCGTTTTGAGAAGCCGAAAAGGGGAAAGAGATGGCGCACCGGATTTTTGGGCCCAATGCCGAAAAGGGCTCTCTGGGTAATACCAACTATCTTTGCAGCAAGGGTAATGGGCCATTTTCTCCAGATTAATTGACGGAAGATAAGTGCCTTGAAAAAACCGAGACCTTCCTGGGTGGTGATATACCAGCGAAGCCTGAGAACCACATGTTCAGGGCTGACACCAGCAGGACAGTTTGCCGAACATGTTTTACAATTCAGACATTCATTAATGGCATCTTTTACCCGTTGGGTAATTTGCAGGTCTCCTGATACAATCTTTTCTGCGAGTTTATTTTTCCCACGGGCAACATAGATTTCATTACCGAGTTCTTTAAAGACGGGGCATACACTCCGGCATTTTCCGCACTGCATGCATTTTTGGAACTCCCTGGCTGCTTCCAGTAAGTGTGTTTCTGCCTGTTGTTTTATCTGACTTTGAGTATTCATTCTGGGTGTTGGGAGTGTTTTGAATATAGGTACTAAACCATGATGGCGTCGTAAAAAGTCTTCATCTTGTTCGTTGTTTCAATTTTTCTATCATTGCGACGTACCGTATGTACGCCGAAATAAAAGAAAAATTGCACGCCTCCAATATGAAGCTTTTTATTTATCCATCGATATTGAGGTTTTTACGAGTTTATCAAACCATATCAAACATTTTACCGGGATTGAGTAGGTTTTCCGGGTCAAATGTCTTTTTGATGTTTTGCAGCAGCCTGATACCTTCGGCACCAATTTGATTTTCAAGAAAAGGCTTTTTTTCAACACCGATACCGTGCTCACC
>JAUVON010000414.1 GCA_030599175.1 Desulfobulbaceae bacterium
AATGACTGAAGATGTCAGGGTTATCTCCGCAAATGAAACCCTTTTACGGTGTGCAGATACTCTGCGAACTGAACGAATAAGACGCCTTCCTGTAACGAGAAGTGACGGAAAAGTGGTTGGGGTTGTATACCTGCGGGATGTCTATAATGCCTTGATTGCGTTGCTGACAAACTAGTACATTCCCACATTCCCTTACAATTACAGCTTGGGATTCAGTTCTTCGCGCAACCAGTCTGCAAAAAGATTTATCCCTACAACCATGCCGATCAAGGTAATCCCGGGGAAAACAACCATCCACCACATGCCCGCATAAATGTAGTTCTTGCCTATGGCAATCATCATCCCTAGAGAAGGTTCCGTCAGTGGCACTCCTACCCCGAGAAAACTGAGCGTTGCCTCAAGCATGATCACAACGGCCATATCCACTGCCATAAGTACAAAGATGGGAGGAAGAGCGTTCGGTAAAATATGACGAAAGAGAATGCGAAAATCACCGGCTCCGGAAGACCTTGCAGCCGTGACATAAGGAAATTCTTTTATTTCGAGGACACTGCCTCTAATAGTCCTGGCATACTTCACCCAGTCAGCAATACAGATGGCGATTATAACCGTAAAAAGCCCTCTGCTCTCAAATACTCCCAGGAGCAGAACTGCCAGCAAGGTAGTAGAAAAGGAAAATACGGTATCTGCCGTACGCATGATAAAAGCATCCAGAATACCACCGTAATAGGCCCCAAGCATACCGAGGATAATACCGACAATACTTGATATGGTAACAACAGAGACGCTGACAATAAGAGAAGTCCGCAATCCATAGAGTATAGTCGACAGGATTCCCCTTCCCTGGTCATCTGTTCCCAAAGGAAAGGCCGACACTCCCTGATCCATCCATGACGGCTCCAAAAGGAAATTCGCCAGGTCAACCGTGGTAAGATCATAGGGGTCAGTCGGCGCCAGATAAGGGGCAAAAAGAGCAGCAAAGAAAAAAACAACCAGGATAACCCCACCAACCATACCGGAGGGATCCCCTAGAAAGCTCTGCATCCTCTTTGAAGCAATGATTTTTTTCATCAATGCCCTCTATTCATAACGAATCCTCGGATTAAGCAGAGCATAAAGCAGATCAACCAGAATATTAATCGAAAGGATGATAAAAGCCGCCAGCATGATATAGGTGACTATAATGGGCTGGTCAGTCTCAAAAATTGAGGTAAGCAGTAGATTGCCCATACCCGGCCACTGGAAAATCGTTTCAGTAACAATGGAAAAGGCAATAAGTTCTCCGAAGGAGAGTCCGGCAATGGTTACCACCGGAATCATCACATTTCTCAGGGCATGTTTCAAAATAACTTTTGCAGGCGACAATCCTTTCGCCCATGCCGTTTTTATATATTCTTCTGATAGAGTCTCACGCATTCCGGCCCGGGTAAGTCTGATCAATACGGCGAGCTGATAGCCTGAGAGGGTGAGTGCAGGAAGCAAGATATGCTGCCAGCCGGAAAGTGTCAGAAGGCCGGTTCTCCAGAAACCAATCTGCACCGTATCCCCCCTGCCGAATGAAGGCAGAATATTCAGGTGCACTGAAAAGAACATTACCAGGAGGATACCTATAAGAAATGTCGGTATAGAGATACCAACCAGGGATCCCGCCATGATCATTCTGCTAATCACTCCATTAGGACTGATCGACACTATGACCCCCAACCCCACGCCGAGAACAAAAGAGATGCACATAGCGGTAACAGCAAGCTCGAATGTTGCGGGAAACCGCTCAAGGATTGTATCAAGAGCATCAATCTTGCTCACATAAGATTTGCCGAAATCACCCTGCATGGCCCCTTTGAGAAAGGAAAGATACTGCTCATAGACTGGCCGATCAAGGCCATAAGCGACCCGAATCTGCTCACGTTCTTCATAGGTGGCATCTTTACCAGCCAGCATAACTACAGGATCGCCGGTAAACCGAAACATGGCAAAACAGACCATTGACACCAGAACAAGAACAATCACACCCTGGATCAATCTTTTGGCAAGATAGGTAGTCATCTTATTTTACAGGTTAATTAGTGGGTCGGACTGAAGGCTGTCGGCTGTTAGCAAAAACTTACTTCTTCTAACTGCCTACAGCCTTAACGTACAGCCTTGACGTACAGCCTCAACGCCCTCAGCCTGCAACTACTTAATTTCTTTAGCTACAATCCAACGATCCGAACGAGGCTGATATTTAATACCCTTTCCTTTTACAACAGCGAAGATAT
>JAUVON010000380.1 GCA_030599175.1 Desulfobulbaceae bacterium
AACACCTGGATACTTTCTGGGAATTGACTGATGAAATCTTGAATGCAGTGTTGTTTGTACTCATTGGCCTGGAGCTGCTCATCTTATCCCTTGATGAAAAATATTTGCTGGCAGGGCTGCTTGCAATCCCTCTTGTGTTAGGTGCCCGGTTGATCAGCGTGGCACTTCCCATTGGGATCATGCGTCGCTTCAGAAGCTTTTCCCCCGGAGTTGTCTCTATTCTCACATGGGGAGGACTCAGAGGAGGTATCTCAGTTGCGCTCGCCCTTTCACTGCCATCAGGGGATATTCGTAATACTCTGGTTACAGTCACCTATGTCGTTGTAGTTTTTTCCGTTCTGGTGCAGGGGCTGACTCTTGCTCCTCTGGTGCGTGCAAAAGCTGCTCGTGCTGATCTGGAACTAGAGCGCACACGTCTGGAATAAAAATAATGGAATACCTGAAATTATACTACCTTACCCGGAGGAACCGGCAATTAAACTCTCACTTACTCAATGCAGGCAACTGGAACATAAAGATAACTGTTCCCCCATACAAACAAAAAAAGGCTATAGGACCCTGACGGTTTCCTGCTGTGCCATCTGTCGCACTGACGCAAAGATGTGGAATCAGGGACATCGTGATCTTGTGCTGCCCAGGGT
Source organism: Desulfobulbaceae bacterium (assembly GCA_030599175.1). Lineage (GTDB taxonomy): Bacteria > Desulfobacterota > Desulfobulbia > Desulfobulbales > Desulfocapsaceae > Desulfomarina. The sequence continues at coordinate 642 of JAUVON010000380.1, forward strand.
TCCCGGTCATGAAATAGCCGGATATGATAGCAGGTCCGGGCAGCTGTATACGGTATGGCCAGGGCAGTCCTGCGGGAAATGTCGTTACTGCACTGAGGGCCGGGAAAACCTCTGTGAAGAAATGCGCATCATCGGCTTTCACTCTGATGGCGGATTTGCCAGATACGTCTCTGTGCCAATTGACAGTCTGATCCCGGTCAATGAAGAAATTGATCCCAGTTTCCTTACCTTTGCAGAACCTGCTGCATGCGTCCTGAATGCCCTCTCACAATTTTCTCAGCAACTGGGTGAGAGGGTAATAATCTACGGAGGCGGCGTACTTGGCATGATGGCCGCTCTGGTCTGTCGGGAGCAGGGATGGTTCGTGACGGTCGTTGAGCAGAGCCAGGAGAAAATTTCCGGATTGCGTTCTTTTTGTGATCTCAATAGCATAGAGTTATGTAAGGATACTGTTACCGCCGACTATGATATGGCGATCAACTGCTGCGACTCCCATGTCGCCTTCAGTCTCTGCGTTACAAAGCTGCGAAAAGGTGGGCAGTTCGCCTTTTTCAGTGGTCTTGAAAAAAATGAAGAAATAGAGACAAATCTATTAAACCTTATTCATTACAAAGAACTGGAGCTGTATGGGGCCTATGGGCCCAAAAGAGAGCATATGGTGCAGGCGGTCCCCTTTTGCATAAGGCAACAGAAAAATCTTGCCATGCTGATTGAAAAGATTCTTCTACCACAGGATGTAGAGTCAGTTCTACCGCATATCCTCTCTGGAAATAGTCTGAAATATATTATTGATTTTACAGGTATGGCCGAGCCGCTCCACCACGCCTTTTCTTACCGTAATGTTGAACCGGACAACTTAAATAAAAAGGATGACCAGTTGTCTCCTTTTCTCTCAACGATCCTGGAGAGAATTAAACCGCTTGAAGAATCCTTCCGGGATCAGGCACAGAGAAAAGTCGATCATAAAACCAAACCCCTGGGCGCCCTTGGCAGGATAGAAAAGCTTGCGGTTCAGTTAAGCACCATAAAAAACAGCCTGAACCCGAAGGTGGAGTGCAAACGGCTGTTTGTTTTTGCCGGTGACCATGGGGTGGTGGAAGAAGGTGTTTCCGCCTTTCCATCCAAGGTGACTGTACAGATGGTGGAAAATTTTCTTGCTGGAGGAGCGGCAATAAATGCGTTCTGCCGTCAATATGACATTGAGCTGTCCATCATCGATATGGGTGTTAACGGCGACTTCGACGACCACCCTCTTCTGATCAATAAAAAGGTTGGTCACGGCACCTCTAATTTTGCTGTGCAAAAAGCGATGAGTCTTGATGAGGCAGTCCTGGCGGTTGAAAATGGTGCCCGGGTTTTCCTGGAAAAAAATGAAACGGTGCGCTGCGACCTTGTCGGCATGGGTGAAATGGGGATCGGCAATAGTAGCAGCGCAACAGCGATCATATGCGGTGCCACCGGGCTCTCCGCCTTGCAGGTGGCGGGCAGGGGCACCGGCGTTGACGATAAAGGGCTTGAACGGAAAACAGAAATTATTGAAAAAGCTCTTAGCCTGCATCAACCTGAAAATAATAACGGCTTCGACCTCTTGTCAAAGGTAGGCGGTTATGAGCTGGGGGGAATCTGCGGCGCTGTACTGGCGGCTGCGTCCGAGGACTGTTGTGTGGTGCTTGACGGCCTTATTTCCACCGCCGCCGGGCTCCTTGCCTATCTTATCTGCCCCGAGGTCAAAGACTATCTTATCGCCGGACATAAATCGGTGGAAATTGGTCAGCAGGCTGCCCTTGAAATCATGGGCCTTGAGCCGGTCATCGATCTCGATATGCGCCTGGGCGAGGGCACAGGATCAGCAATCACCATGAACCTGGTAGACCTTGCCTGTCGAATGATGCGGGAGATGTCCTCTTTTGAAGATGCAGGCGTTGACAGCAAAACTGTTTAAGAAAATAGTCTTGACTCAGTAGCGTCCGATTAAGAACTCGAAGTCTACACTATCTGCAAGAGGGTTTGGGGGTCATCTAGGAGTCTTGCGAGCTCGCTTACCTTGGAGCGTCATCCTGTAAATTTCGTAGTATTTTTTAACATTTTTATGTTTGATTTTTATCAGTCTTTGCGAGAAGCTCGCATGATAAAAATTGAATATGAAAA
>JAUVON010000332.1 GCA_030599175.1 Desulfobulbaceae bacterium
GTCTTCGAAGTCTACGCTATCTGCGAGGAACTCGCATGATACAAATTGGATGTGAAAAATATTTGAAAATCAAGAAATCTACTGCCAAAAGCGGACAAAAGTTACCCATGAATTCGTTTTCGATGCTTTGCAATTTTCTAACCGGACACTACTGATTAATAGTGGCGTTGTAAGAGCAAATTACTCAAACAGGGGTACAAAATCTTTATATCCTCTCTCTTCCAGTTTATTCACCGGGATGAACTCAAGGGAGGCTGAATTTATACAGTACCTTAGACCGGTAGGCTTTGGACCATCATCAAAAAGATGGCCCAAGTGGGAATCACCATGACTGCTGCGTACTTCTGTTCGGACCATAAAAAACTTGGAGTCCTTTTTTTCCACAACATTCTTCTCTACCAGGGGACTGGAAAAACTAGGCCAGCCGGTACCTGATTTAAACTTATCAAGAGAGCTGAAAAGGGGTTCTCCGGAAACGATATCCACATAGATCCCAGCTTCCTTGTTATCCCAATAGGTGTTGTTAAAGGCAGGCTCTGTTGCATCCTTCCGGGTCACATCGTACTGCAGATCAGTCAGAGTCGAACGAAGAATACTGTCATCAGGCTTGATATACTTTTTTTTGCTCGAATCTTCACCCCAGACATTCTTTAAAAACCCGGCACGACCGGAACCAATCTTATATGCTGAATAATGAACTATATTTTTCCTGTAGTAATCCTGATGGTATTCTTCAGCAGGATAAAACTTCTTTGCAGGCACGATGGCGGTAACAACTGGTTTATCAAACACTTCCATCGCATTAAGTTTTTCTTTCGACTTTTCAGCTACCTTTTTCTCTTCTTCATTACTGTAGAAAATTGCTGTACGATAATGATTGCCGCGATCTGCAAACTGGCCACCGTCATCGGTGGGATCTATCTGCCGCCAAAACGTATCGAGCAGCTCATCATAGCTGATTTTCTCAGGATCATATACCACCTGCACGGATTCGATATGAGACGTCCTGCCACTGGAAACCTGCCCATAGGTAGGATCCACCTCATCTCCCCCGGCATACCCGGCAGTAACATCAACAACCCCTGTTAACTGCTCAAATGGCGACTCCATGCACCAGAAACATCCTCCCCCAAAAACAGCAACACTATTTCTTTTTGCCGATACGTTTTCCCCGGCAAATGCTGATAGGGCTACAAACAGTAATGCACTTGCTATAATTAAATATTGCATATCTTTCTCCAAAGTTAGTAAACTTTCTCAGAACATCTTGGACACACCATATTCATTGAATATTTATTTAGCCAGCAAAAGCTATACACTTTTATTGTATTATCTCTCTTGATTGTGTCGTAAAAAAGTCCCCAACTTCGTCATTCCCGTGTAGGCGGGAATCCAGAACGTATTGAAATGACTGGATTCCCGCCTACGCGGGAATGACGGGAAGGTGAAGAGCTTTGGATTTTACGATTACATCTCTCTTGGCAATTCCCACGAAACTATTTCGGAATAAAACTTTCAAAGCTTCGGAGCATCTGCTGAAGCTGGTCTTCAAAATAGGGGGGCACCATATTTTCCCCATTGCGGATTATAAGATGCAGGAAAGGTACAGGCATGAGGATGTTCTTCGATTTCGCCTGTTCGAGGATAATTTGAGTCAGGATAAAAGCGGTGACATCTTCCTTGGTCTTGGCATCGATGACCTTTATGTCGTGTCCCTCGCAGACAATATCCAACATGTTACCCAGGGTAACATATTTGCTGTTGGACGTATTGTAGAGACGCCTGTTGGCGTATTTTTTAAAAAGGATGGGGTCTGCCATGTCTGCTGCTCCCTGTTCAGGTTGAAGAATCAAATGGCATCATACATTTCGCACTCAGTAAATCAAGACCTAGTTACAGCGCAATTTCTTACTGGTTGTAAATACAGTATAAATTATATTGCAATGCAACATTTATTGTGCAACGCAATATATTCTGTTGACAAGTCCTGCAGGAAGCGATACTGGTATGCACATAGTTCAACGGACTGACAGCAGTCCAACAGATCAAAACCCATAATCAAAAACAACAGAGGTTACCAAATGGACCAAAAACAAATTGCCAAACAGATGATTCAATTCAACAAGGCCGCATTCGACAACAGCTTCAGTGCAATGACCATGGTTTACGAGCAGAATGAAAAAATGCTTGAAACCTTTCTTTCCCAGGCAAGCGGATTACCGGAAGAGGGCAAAAAAGCCATCAAGGAATGGATGACATCCTACAGTACCGGCTGCAGCGACTTCAAAAAGCAGGTTGATGAAAATTACGCCAAAGTTGAAGAGTATCTCGAAAAATAGTTGACAGACGACCCAACAGTAGAAGGATTTTTAATGTACGGCCCCAAGCGGTCGTACATTAAAAAATCACCAAGAGGGAGTAGAGCGGTATGCATGACACTAAAAAAACAAACGATGAAGGCACACTATTTTCTGACGCTTTTAATGACGGGCTTACAGCTGCAGGAAGTATGTTTTCGGCCACACAGTCTTATCTATCCGGTATGACGAGATATGTCACAGATTTTCAGATTCCCGTAATGCTGTCAAGTCACTACTTTCAAAAGGTCGAAGAAGAGCGTTTCAAGAAGGAATCACCGACAGACAGCTTCGATGCATACCTTACCATGCTGCACAACAATCTCGAATTGATGAATCGGGGCCTGAGTGGTACCGGCAAAATGATGTCCGCCTACGCCAAGTTGGAACTGGACGGATTAACAGAAGCCATGCAGCAGATTTTCTTTGATCAGAAATATACCAAACTGGCCCAGTACATAAAGCGTCAGGCGGGGCTGCTTGAGATGGTGACCCATAACTATCCTAAGGCCATAGATGCCATCGAACCTGAATTTGGCTTTCATTTCGAGACAGGTGAGCATCTACTTTTCGATGAGACTGATCGTTTTTTAATCTACCGTATAGCACCGTCGCTAAAAGAGATCAAAACCCGGTTTGATGCAAAACCTGTCCTCATTATCCCACCCTATGTGCTGGGTGCTAATATTCTTGGTTTTTTGCCGGGAGAACAGCGCAGCTACGCACACTGTTTCGCCAACCAGGGTTTTCCCACCTATATTCGTGTTTTAAAAGATATTGATTCCTCTCCAGCCATTCAGCTCATGACCGGAGAAGATGATGCCAGAGACACAGCCCGCTTTTGTAAGGCTATTATGAAAGAACATGGCAAGCCTGTCACTATGAACGGCTACTGCCAGGGGGGATTTAACTCTCTGTGCAGTCTTCTGAGCGGTGAACTGGACGGGTTAGTGGACGCCTTCATAACCTGTGTGGCACCCATGGACGGTACTCGCA
>JAUVON010000352.1 GCA_030599175.1 Desulfobulbaceae bacterium
CTCCGGTGATATCAATGACAACATAATCAAACCTCATCTCTTTTAACTCATTCAACCAGGGAAGCAGAGAAAAAGGCTTTTGCGGAAATGTCTGAATGAATCCTTCCTTTTTTCGCGTAATAAACGGTTCCTGCCTGGGGCTCATCACCGGTTTTTCATATTGAAAACCGGACGGCAGCAGTCTGGAGGTATAGAGTGCCGGCGCCCCATACACTGTAAGTCCCAAAGGAAAATTCCTTTCCTGCGCCCTGTGTCCGGCAACAGTATCTAAAAGAGCTTCTTTGTCCATTTCTATGGCAAGCTGAGCACCGTCAAAACCTATCTCTCTGGCCATGTTAAGTGCCCGGTTGTTCATCAGGTTCATGGTATAGTCTGCAAACAAACGAACCTTCCGGTCGCTAAAAAGCTCTACCTGGCTGATATGACCAAGCTGAAAATCTCTATAACCTGATCGAACGAGCAGTTTTATCTGTTTTCGACAGCGTGCCAGATCGTTTTCCATGATAAGAGGTGGAAGAGCCCAGATAACTTTTCTCACATTTCTTCCCAGGTATTTTTTGATCACTCCTGCCTGACTGACAAGCTGTTTCTCAAATGAGAGCAGGAAACGGTCAGGAGAAAAGGGAAGTTGACCCTGCACCGATTTTATTGAATCTGTCTTTAACCACCAGTCAAGAGGGATATTACGAAGACTGGGTTTTCCGACCTGCTGTTTTTTCCCTACCCTTCTCTTTTCAAGCGCTCTCGTTTCTTTTTCAAATGCTCCTCTACAGACATCCAGACAGACTGCATCAACTTTTCCGCTCAGTTGTTTTGTGAGGGAGGATAACTTCTCCCTGAAGCTGTTTATCTCCAGCCTTGATTTTTTTCCAGCGTTTCTGCTGACTCCGCCATCCACTTTATAGACTTCAACGTGCCCTCCGGTTATTTCAGCGGCTTTATGGGGGATGGTAAGAGAGACCTTCTGTCCACCATGGGCCTGACTCTGTTCCTCCCCGGCAACGAAGAGTTTTTTGAGTCTGAACGCCACCCGCTCACCTGAAGGTTCCATATGGAGACGAATTCTGTCACCAACAGCCAGATCAGCCTTCAGAGTAAAACGACAGACATGCTCATTTCCGACCATTTTAACAGCTGAAAAACGCCCGAGATGTGTTCCCATATTTCCTGAATGATATGGGGTGATAGCCTCGGCAGGCTGTGGAGAGAAGAAATATCCTGAGGTCACCTTGCGACTCATAGCCTGATCAGCCAGAAGTGATGCCTCGGCCAGTGCGTCCTGCCTGTTCTCTTCGGAACAATCGAGTACTGTCCTATAGGCCTGCACAATATGTTTTACATAATGGGCAGAGCGCAATCTTCCCTCTATTTTGAAGGAAGAGACCCCTGCTTTACGCAGTTCTGGAAGAGCCTCAAAGCCGCACAGATCATTCATCGAAAAGATATACCCGCCGGATCGTTTTTTTCCGCTCCCCTTTTTTGACTTGGTTAAGGGAGTATACGCCCTGCGGCACGGCTGCACACATTTTCCCCGTAAACCGCTCTTGCCTCCAAGATAAGAAGAAAATAGGCACAGGCCTGAATAGGAAAAGCACATGGCACCATGTACAAATACCTCAAGTTGGATGTCACCGCATCGTGCACTGATTGCAGCAATCTCCTTTAAAGTAAGCTCCCGTGAAAGTACCACGTTCTCAATGCCAAGACCGGCCAGAAACCTCACGGAGTCAGAATTGTGGGCCGTCATCAGGGTAGAGGATCGAAGTCTTAAGTGGGGGAAATAGTGGTTCACCAGGTTGATGATACCCAGGTCCTGAACAATCAGGCCATCGGCTTCAAGTTCCTGTATGAGTGCAAGATTTTTTATAACAGGAGCCAGTTCATCCTCAAGGATCAGGCTGTTGGCTGCAATATAGAGTTTCCTCTCCCTGGCGTGACAATACTCAATCATTGCCCCGATTTCTTCAAGAGTCAGATCTCGTGCAAGGTTCCTGGCGTTAAAGCCGGGTGCCCCGACATAGACAGCATCGGCACCAGCCTCAATTGCTGCAAAGAAATTTTCGATGTTTCCGACAGGTGCCAGTAATTCGGGTTTTTGCATTACCATTTACTATGCAACTCTCTGCCAGAAGAAATCAACACCTTTCTCATCAACCCTGTTGATTGCCTCGGGAAAGGCTTCACACTCCATTGCAAATACAGTAGACGCAATGGTATCAATGTCATCATCGTAGCCAATTTCTACACATTTCTGCAAAATAATCGGTCCTTCATCGTAGTTTTCATCTGCAAAATGAACCGTGCAACCGCTTACAGTGCACCCTCGCGCTTTGACCGCCCTGTGCACAACATCTCCGTAAAAACCGTCTCCACAGAAAGAGGGAATCAATGATGGATGGATATTAATTACCGAACGCTCAAGTCCAGCGGGAGGAGTGTATAGTTTGAGATAACCGGCCAGGCAGATAATATCAATATCATATTTTTCCAGTATCGTATTTGTCTTCTCACTATCCGCCGCGTGAAAAGCAGGATACCCGTATTTTTCAGCTTTCGTCAGTCCCAGTACATCTTTCACATTAGAAATCACCACCTGAATCTCTCCAGCCAGGGTACCATCCTGAATTCCCTCATGAAAATTATCAAGAGTGCGCCCGCTTCCTGAAAGTAAAACTGCCATTTTCAGCATAATTAACCTCCAACAAAAAAACTATTATTGTCAACATCCACTTTATCAAGCCATTTTGCAATTGCTGTATCATACTTCGAGGTAAGGGCAAACACCTTCGCGGCCAGTCTGAACCTGGTTTTTAAACTGGTATTACCTGTTTCCTTCACCTCTTTTAATACCTGGGGATAATCAGCAGGATCGACAATCACTGTCACATCATTAAAGTTTTTTGCAGCTGCCCGCAGCATCGTCGGGCCGCCTATATCAATATTTTCGATGGCATTGGCAAGAGTACAGCCGGGATCTGCAATGGTTTTCTCAAATGCGTAAAGATTCACAGCTATCAGGTCGATATTTTGCAAACCATGTGCAGCGCACTGTCTGCGGTGGTCTTCATTCTCCCTCTGGTTGAGGATGCC
>JAUVON010000078.1 GCA_030599175.1 Desulfobulbaceae bacterium
GCCGGAGGTTTTTGCCGAAAAAAACCGGATAGATGTCGCTGCGGCAAGAGAAACATTGCTCGATACCTACAAAAAAGTGGAAAACACTCTGGAATGGACCGATCTTGACTACTGGTCAAACGAACTCGGCTTGAATATTCCGCTACTGAAGAGGGAAATAGGTCATCTGGTTGCTGTTCGTCCCCAGGTCACTGAGTTCCTGGAGTATCTGAAAGAAAATGAGAAGAAGATCTACCTGGTGACCAACGCTCACCCGAAAACTCTTGAGGTTAAGTTTGAAAGGGTTGATATTGCAAAACACTTCACAGCGATATTCAGCTCCAACGAGGTCGGTGCCGCCAAAGAACAACCGGAATTCTGGCACCTGTTGAAAGAGTCGCTGCCTTTCACCAGAAAACGAACTCTTTTCGTCGATGACACCGAAAAAGTTCTTCAATCCGCCCAGAGTTACGGGCTTTATCATTTATTTCATATCGCAAAACCCAGTTCAAAGCTTCCATCGACCTTCTCCTGTAACTTTCCTTCAATAGTCAGTTTTGAAGAGTTGATGTGAACTTGAAAAACTGCAGCAACCGTTGTATTCTACGCTCTCCTCCAGGTATGCGAATTTAGTACCTTACTCCTGATTTCCTTGTTTTTTATGACAGAATATAAATATTCTGTTTTGAAATCAGAAGGTTAAAAGCACCTCCAAGGTACTTATCCCGTTCATCGGGGTTACATTAACATGAGCTACCCCGAATAAATCGGATTTTAGTACCTTACTCCCGAACTACTTGTTTTTTATGACAGAATATAAATATTCTTTTTTGATGTCAAAATGTTAAAAGCACCTTCAAGGTACTTATCCCGTTCATCGGGGTTAGTGCCTTACTCCAGAACTTCTGCAATAAAAAACAAGAGATAAGCACCCTTAAAAACCAGGGTATAAACTCCGACTTCGAATCCAGGAAGACCATTTAAAATTATATTGCTGGATATACTTCCATGGCACTTATCCAAGCATTTTAAAATTCCGATTTATTCGGGTTGATCTGTTCCGGCTCTTCAGCAACGGCGTCTTTTTTTAAGTATTTTATCTCTCCTTCAAGAGTGATAATTGTCCAGTCGCCATTTTCATCACAGGCCTTGATCAAACATTGCAGTTCAGTTCTATTGGTCAGGGAAAGGCTGCATGCTTCATCAACATTCCGACTGACAATGGATTGGAACTTTTTTTCACTGGCAATTTTTTTGAAATCATTTACGGCCTTTTCAAATACGGTTATCCATTCGTCCTCTTCAGGGTCGATTTTTTTTATCTCCTGCCGTAATTGATTTATCCCTTCTTTTTTCCCGGCAATAACTTTTAGTATCTTTTCAATCTCCTGCCTGTTGTCTGAAGGAATAGAGAAAAGAATCTGCTTGTGGATTTCTATGTCAGCTTCTATGTAATTGATTTTTTTTAATAGATCCTGAGTGCTTATGCTCACTGGTTCCCCTGCTGATGGAGTTTTTGTATTCGTCGAGGCAGTTTAGAGTGATATTTATCATGAATAAACGATCTGAATTCATTGATGACTGCCAACCTGCCATGCATGAACTCAAGCTGCTCTTTATCATCTATAAGTCTGGATAGTTCAACCTCTATTTCCTGCTGCCTGTTGTCCAGAGCCTGGTAAAGATTAAGTAAGTAGGTATAAACCATAGGTTCTTCTAATGGTACTTGAAGTCTTTAAGATCTATATGTTTTCCAAGATATTTCCGGATCCACTGCAGTTCTTTAAGTCGACCTTGCTGGTATGCTGATTTTTCGGAATTTTCTTTTTGTTTTTCGGTTGCCTCAGTAAGTTTTTTACTGAGGTAATTGTGTATTTCGACTGAATATTCGTTTGGCATTTCGCTTCTTTTGCTCTTATTTTCCCAACAATAATGGACGGTTGATGACTTTGTTGCTGCAAGAAAGATATTTGTGTGAAATAATTTGTGATACAAATAAGGCAGGACGATCAACGTTGGTCGTGAGCGTGCAACGCTGAATAGTTATATGACTGCAGGGATCTGATACCAAGCTCAAAGAGCTTGGTATCTTTCAAATCAGGTACTGATAAAGGTTAGTCGGAAAGGATCTTAAATGAGAGTTTAACGCGCGATCGATAGATTGCTCCCTTTCCATCTTCAATCTTCATATCCAGGGTAATAACCTCAGCTATACGCAGGTCGCGCAAGCTCATTCCCGCGGACTTAACAGCATTCTGGGTAGCTTCTTCCCATGATTCTGTGCTCGCTCCGACCATTTCAATAATTTTGTAAACGCTCTGAGACATAGTTATTCTCCTTGGTTGAGGTTTGGGTTGTTGTTCGTGTGTTGGCAATGAGTGAGATACCACTACGTCAACACTCTAACATCTTTTAATTGAAAATTGAAGGTGAAATTCTCTCTTTTATCTTTTCATAACCTGACAAATATAATATTCTATCGATTGCAGGAATATAACTGTTCATGGATGGCCAATTGGTGTTCTTTTCTGTTCATTGTAAATACTTGAGGAGAAAGCTATGAGAACTGGAATTAAAATAATGAATAGTAGTTTGATCAGATGGGGTTTCTTTAGCCTGATGGTATCTTTTTTCTTCACATTTCCTCCTTTGACAGTCCAAGCCTATGAAATACTAATGGGAACTGGAGAAAGCGGGTCTTTTTCGCATTTTGCCGGCAAGAATATTTGCCGCCTGATCAGTATGGATCGAGAACTCTCCTGCAAAACTATTTCGGCTCCCGATACTACTCATAACCTTACCAACCTCAGGAGTGGATCACTGGATATTGCTCTGGTTGATTCCCAAATGCTTCGCGATGCTTTGACCAACAGCGGATACTTTAAGTTTCTCGATATTAACTACGATAACCTGAGATCGCTGGCTGCACTCTATACTGTCCCAATTGTGCTGGTTGCCCGCGATGATGCCAAAATATCCACTCTTGATGATGTGAAGGGAAAACGTATTAACGCTGGAGCCCCTCTCTCCCTGCAGCATCTTGCCGCTGAAACCATTATGGAGGCAAAGGGATGGACAAAAAAAGACTTCAGCCTGGTGGAAAACCTTCCCACAAATCAGTCCCAGGAGACATTGGCATTCAGTAGTGGAACTACCCAGGCAATACTCCATATTGGAGTACATCCTGACCCGATGCTGCAGGGTCTGTTGAAGCGTACAAAAGCTAAGCTGGTTGATATGGATGATTCGGATATTGAGAAACTGGTGAGTGAAGATGCCGCTTTTACTAAAGCCTCCATTCCTGCGGGAACCTACACGACGACGCCAGAGGAGGTAAATACTTTCGGTACGCAGGTGATTCTTGTCACCTCAAAAGATCTCGACGATACTACTGCAGGCTCAATCCTGGAGGCAATTTTAAAGAATAAGGAAACTCTGAAGAAAGCACATCCATCTCTTTTGCCGGTTAGAGCGAGTGCTACAAGTAAATTGAAGGGTGAAATTCAGCCGCATCCAGTGGTTAACAGGTAGCAAGATTCAAAAAAAGGTTAAGAAATTCAAGGGACTGGCCGATAAGGTTATCATTACAGCTGAAAAAATGAGAAATTTCGTGAAAAAGTCAGGGAAATAAATGAAAAGAGTGTGTGCATGGTGCAATAAAGATATGGGAACGCTCCTCGTGGGAGGTCAGTCTCAGAATATAATTACACACGGAATATGTGAAGAATGTGCAAATAAAATCTTTACAAGAATAGGATTGAAATCCGAGTCCTTTCTTGATGATCTGGCGGCACCTGTTCTCGTGGTAGACGAAATTGGAAGAACCATCTCGGCCAACAGACTGGCACGCGTACTTCTTAAGAAAGATCTGCAGGATACAGAGCTCTACAACATTGGAGACATGTTTGAGTGTGCAAATGCTGCCCTTCCTGAAGGATGCGGCAAAACTATCCACTGTAGTACGTGCACGATAAGGAGCAGTGTCATGGATACTTTCGAGTCGGGGGAGAGTAAGCTGGAGGTAAAGGCATACCTGCATAGGGGCAAGTCAGATAATAGCGAGAAAATCGATTTGTCGATCTCTACTGAAAAAATCAACGGAGTTGTACTGTTAAGAATTGATGAGATTGGCAATTGATTGCTTTCAGATGTTGCCTGAAATACAGGAAATTTGCTAAAACACTATAATAGTAGTAAAATTAAGCATTCTCCCTCATGATAAACTTGTGAAAGGATTATTCAAAGTTACTGCTGGGCTCAGCTTAACAAAGAAAAGGATATGGCAATTTTTTCATCCAGACCATTGCGGCTAGAATCGGAATGTAGAGTAAGAATCAGTTTACAGGAGAGCAAGAGCGGTGAATTTCTTCCCGGTTCATGCTCCGGTACAATGGTGAATATATCCCAGGGAGGGGGGTGTCTTGTGCTCTCGCAAATGCTGCTGGAGGGAAAGCATCTTTTTTTCTCCACCCTGAACAGTGACAGATATCACCTTGCCCTTCAAATCGATAATCCAGAATCCAGTGATGAGTCCTTTGAGGTTTCTGCACGTTCAGTCTGGATGGATTCCTGTCAGTATAAAGAAGGACCTGCCTTTAAAGTTGGACTTAGTTTCCATGACAGCCAGAAGAAGCTTTTCCGGCTTTTCAAAAGATGATGGCGTCGTAAAAACTTTGCCATCAGATACGGGCTACCCATTTCCTCCCAACTATCATATAAAGAACAACCGAAGAGAGAACCAGGTATCCAAACATATCACTGTTTTTTGTCTTGAGGATGAAGGTAATGGTGATGATAATTGTGGAGCTTGTCAGAAAAAACACCGGCTTAGGGATCTGCTTTAGAATTACTCTGCCGAAATGAACGAAACGTACGTGACTCACCATTAAGCCAACAGAGAGTGTCGCCGCAACCCATAACAGGGTTGGCTGAACAACTAAAGAGGCACCAAGAACGATTAGTGCCCCTGCCGGGCTGGGAAGACCGCTGAAAACACCATCGGGCAGATCTGTGCGTTTTTTATCGACGGTAATAAAGCGGATGAGTCGGTAGGCCACTCCGATAAAAAAGATAAAACCAAAGAACCACGCCATAGTTCCACCTGATTTTACTATGACATAGGCGGGAGCAAGCCCGAAGCTGACAAAATCGGCAATGTCATCAAGGTATGGACCATATTTGGTTCCACCATGTTTTTCTGCCATCCTGCCATCGAATAAATCAAATAACTGGCCCATTATTATAATAAGAATGGCCCAGGCAAACTGTCGATTATGGGTTAAGACAAGGCTTGCAATACCACAAAAGAAATTGAGTGTCGAAAGGATATCCGCATATAACCTGTTGGGGACAAATTTAAAAATTAACGAGGCGGATGAGAGGAGGATACAGGCCACCAGCACCTCATCTCCTATGTTGACAATGGTGGGGATTTTTTCCAGCAATGCACAAAAAATTACCAGTGCAAAGCAGATAATAGCCTTGATTTTGCCAAAATTGTTTGCTGCTCCGGAAGAGTGAAGTAATTTAAGAATATGCCTGGCGAGGAATTGCCCGATAAGTTCAATTATTACAAGAATCCAGACTAGTTTAGTCGATAAATACCCCGCATATGCAAAACCAATCAGGGGGGGAAGGTAGGTCAATTTATCGCACATCGGATCCAGCCATTCACCCCACTTGGAACCAAGATTACAACTTCTTGCCACTACCCCGTCTACCCCGTCCAGTACAGCAGCAAAGGTAAAAAGGAACATGGCAAAATTTTGATACCCGAGAAAGAAATAGAGAACAGAGGCGAATAATGCCATCGCCGTTCGCCAGTAGCAGATTGCATTAGGATGTAAAAGCCATAGATGAGACAGTATGTACTTCTGCATGGATTTCTTTTGAACCATCCGGGAAAACCATAAATAAAAACCGACTGCCACGACAACATCGAAGATTATCACCCCAAATCTTTCCATATTTTTTCTCGTAAAGGTGTTCCCCCCAAGGGGGGGATTGATCTGTTTCGGATAAAGTACAACTATTTTTCATTTTTCACATCATAGTTGACAGTATGCTGAAATCGAATCATATTTGGAAAAAATAAAAGAATGACGTATCTCCCATCTATCGGGGCAAGGAAGCTTAAAGAGAGAGAAAGCTATGGTGACGAAAAAGGATCTGCAGGAAAAACTGGATCACTTGAGAGAAATGTATGAAAAACTGATACCTTTTGACCGATTGCTCGGTATTGAGATAGATACCCTGACACCGACAGATGTAAAAGTCAGGATTGATATGCGGGAGGAGTTGATCGGAAATTTTATACGGGGAATGCTGCATGGCGGGGTTATCTCGTCGGTACTGGATCTGACGGGTGGCCTCATCGCATCTGTGGAATTAGTCAAACACCTGGAAAATGTTGAACCCGATGAGGTCGCGAGGCGTGTGGCAAGAGTCGGAACGATTGATCTGAGAGTTGATTACCTGAGAGCAGGAAAGGGGATTTATTTTACGGCATCAGGTACGGTTTTACGAAAAGGAAATAAAGTAGCAGTAATTCGGACAGAATTATGTAATGACCAAGACCTGCTTATTGCCGCTGGAACAGGTACGTATCTTGTGGGATGAAGGCTTTTTACGACGACGCCATCATTTTTTTATAATTGAATTAATGACAGTTGGAGGACCATCAGCCAGGACAAAGATACCTGGATAGCCTGCCGTCCAAAAACCTTCGCTCGGATTTTTCGACAGGTAAGAATCTTTGATGATCAGGGATCCGCTTCGATCATTGCTGACAAAGAAAATTGCCCCGCCTCCTTCGTTAGCTCTGTTATTCTCTATTTTTGTTCCACAAAGGGACAAGGTAAAGGTGTTTCCATCGTTGTAGATTGCTCCACCGCTTCCCCCTCCGGGAGTCCCGTGTCTTTCCGGATTGGCGCCATTTCCTATGGCTCTGTTATAGCTGAAAAGGGTGTTGATCACAGTATAGGAAACACCAATACTGGATAACCCGCCTCCGTTGGAACAGACATTTCCGTAACCATCCTTTCCTCCAAAGGTTGAGTTTACCACAAACACAGGTCTGTTTTCATACTGGCTGAAGACCCGCACTGCAGCGCCACCCACATCCGGACCTGTATCAGCGCAGACATTATTAAAAAACCGCGAGTTGACAATCTTAAAACGGCCCCCGCGAATCCAGATGGCTCCTCCCCCATCATACACATTCTCTGTTTTTGAATTTCCCCGGATAAAGGTAAGATTCTGGACAGTGAGCCGGGGATGATCCTGGTTCTGGCAGTGGGAAGATGTCCAGACCTGATCTGGATCACAGGTGTTCATATAGAGAATCCTCCGTTCATTGTTGCCGCTGAGGGTTACTTTGCCTCCTCCGTCTATGATTATCCTTGGTCCGGTGTTGTTAACGATCTTTGCGGTCTTGTTCATGGTAATCGTTACCGGGGAAGATCCGCAGTCAAAGGTTATCACGCCTCCTTTTGCAACAGCTGCCACGACCGCTTCGCTGGTACAACTTTGTGGAGTACCATTGCCTATGACATGATCAGGATGGGAGACATCCTCCTCTTGCGCCTCTGCGGGAATTGAGCAGTTCCCGTCGGGGTTCCCGGCATAGGGAGCAACGTTATCATTGCACTGTGCTGCAGCAATTATAGCCGGGAGAAAAAGGGTGAAATTGCTGTTCTCTTCTGAAACACAGAGGGTAGGGGAGAGCACAATTAAAAGAAAGACGAGGAGCGAGGTCTGGGTTTTTCTTTTTTCTGGTGTGCTGGTTATCCTTTTAGTTAACATAGGTGTGAGGAAGTTTGTCAGATTAGGGAAGAACGGTTACGGAATCAGGAAGCCGTCTGGTTTTTGGCCGAACTTCTGAAGTCATGTGCGGGATAAGTTCCCAACATCACGACCTGTTTTGCAAAAAAGTGGAGTTCTTCCAGGGCAAGCTGCAGTGAACGTTCGTCAATATGTCCTTCGACATCTGCATAGAAACGGGCAACATTAAAGTGTTTGTCGACATAACTTTCGAGTTTTACCATCTGTACACCGTTGGTGGCAAAGCCGCCCAGCGCTTTATAGAGTGCTGCCGGAATGTTTCTTACTTCAAAAATAAAACTGGTGAGATATTTGGTGCCATTCTTTAACTCCTGGGCATAGTTTTCCCGGGAGAAGATCAGAAATCGGGTGGTATTGTGTGCAGCATCCTGAACATCTCTCTTCAGTATCTCCAGGCCATAGATATCTGCAGCCAGCTCGGAACCAATGGCCCCTTGTGTCTTGTCACCCCATATTTTTATATCCGAAGCACCCTTTGCCGTATCTGCAACCACATGTCTGTCGAGGTGAAGATCCTCTATGATCTTCTTGCATTGTGGAATAGCATGGACATGGCTGTGTACATCCGTTAACTCTTCCAGTTTCGTACCGGGAAGTCCAAGAAGGCAGTGGCGAATCAGCTGAAAGTGTTCGCCGATAATATAGAGTTCCCCGTTGAGAATGAGATAGTGAACATCGGCAACACGTCCGGCCAGAGTGTTATCGACTGGAATCATGGCAAGATCAGCCACTCCTTCCCGTACGGCTCGGAAAGCTGCATCAAAGGATACACAGGGCACTGTCTCAAGTTCGGGATAAGCCTTCCTGCAGGCAAGATCGGAGTAGGCACCGGCCATACCCTGAAAAGCTATTGTTTTGTATTTTCTATTCGTCATGGTTTTTTCTCATACCAACTGATTGTAATTATTTTCTGTATCTATTCCGGAGTACCCAGAACTGCAGGTAGCGGCAAAACCTCTTTAACAGCAAGGTTTATCTCTTTTGCCAACCTGTGAAGGTTGTCTATACGCTCCACAGCTTCCGGGTGACTGGAGAAATAATGTCCGAACACATTACTGGTTTTATCATCATCCGGTTTCATTGCCTCAAAAAATTCCGTTGCGCCACCGGCATGTCCATAATAACAACCCAGAACCTGCAGGGCCTGCTCGTCGGCCTTACTCTCTCTTTCCTGGGAATACTGCGCTTGACTGAAATTCGCTGTAGGAGCAAATAGCTGGGTAAAATCTGAACCGGCGCCAGTCAGCAATGCCGAAACCGCAGTAAACACAATTCCCCTGCCCATACCCCGAAGATGATCCCTGTTTTTGAAATGGGCCAGTTCGTGAGCAAGAACAAAGGACAGGCCATTTTCTGATACCACTTTGTCCAGCAGACCATTGAATATGAAAATCCGGCCTCCGGGAAATGCAAAAGCATTCGCATCATCCAGATCGATCAGGTGAACATCCAGAGGATAACCGATTTGAATACACTCGAGAAGAGCATCAACCATGCGTTGCAGTTCTGCCTGCCGCGGGTTGCTGTTATCGACCGATTCTGATCCATCAGCAGAAGAGAATATCATAGCTTCCATCTCAGGTGTTATATAATCTACCGCCCGATCAACAAACAGGCCCAGAATCCAAAATACAGTCAGCAGAAAAAGCGTTATTCCAAAAAATAACAGAACAAATTCCCTGACCGGCTGGTCATGGGAGACATTATCATTGTTCTCTGG
Organism: Desulfobulbaceae bacterium; assembly: GCA_030599175.1. Classification (GTDB taxonomy): domain Bacteria; phylum Desulfobacterota; class Desulfobulbia; order Desulfobulbales; family Desulfocapsaceae; genus Desulfomarina. Next base: position 9,542 of record JAUVON010000078.1, read on the forward strand.
CAGCGAAGGCTTATATTTCACGGTATCATTTACAAAAATAGACTGCGGTGCCGTAGGCCAATATTTCCACCGAGCCGATCTGTTTGCCCCTGCCCTTGGTAATAGAGGAGGTCTCCAGGCGAAGATTAATAACCTGATCAGCTCCAGGACAGGACTCTTTCAGCCGCAGCACTGCCTCTCTTCTGGCCCGGTCGATCAAAGTTTCATACGACTGGATGTTGCCGCCGAAAAAATTGCGCAGCCTGGCGAGAATACGTTTGAAATAATCCACAGACACAACCATACTGCCATTGACCAGATCACAATGGTCGATTATCCGATCATCCTCCAAAACATATTTGCTGCAGGTAGTTGGCAGCTGCAACCAATGTTTCTCACGTTCCTTGATGGATTTGTAATGTTTTTTTTCAGCGTGGCGA
>JAUVON010000401.1 GCA_030599175.1 Desulfobulbaceae bacterium
ACCGAATGCAGAGGTGTTATAACCATAGTAAGAAAGCACTTGAGCAAAGGTGGCTGTTGATTTTGGTATTTTGCCTACATAGCCATCCCAATCCGAAGCAAACTCGGCAATCTGTCCAGCGCCCACGCGATGGTGGTTACGCCCGGTCAACAATGCGGCTCGTGTGGGTGAACACATGGCCGTTGTGTGAAATGCGTTGTAGCTGATGCCAGATTTTGCCAGACGATCCAACGTCGGCATATGAATGGGACCGCCAAACGTCTCGGGGTTGGAAAACCCCGCATCATCTGTCATGAAAATGACGATATTCGGAGCATCATCCGGTAAATGTTGTGGTGTTTTCCGCCACTGGTGCTTTGAGTCCTTCAGGGTATTTCCGGCGACACTTGCAGACGGTGGTTCAGGAAAAGGTAAAACTTCCTGTGCGGACAGTTGCATTGGGATGCAGAGCAGCCCTGCCAGGCCAACTGCAAAAAGAGTTGCATAGATCTTCATTATTATCTCCTTACTTGAGAGTTTTCTGTAATGGCTAACATTGCAAATCACCAGCGACAAAAGCAGAGCCGATGAAGGAGCGGCGTTTATTGCCGTCCGAGTGCATTTGCCAGGTTAGCCATTCCCTATCATTTCACCGGCTACGGCTCGGGAAATGTCCATTTGCCATTTTGAATCTCTTCACGTGGTTGATATAGGCGCACAATATAGTTCCACTCATCCATGACATATAGAAAATTATCTTTGCCATTGAGAGCCGTACCAAAATTCAAAGTGACAGACCCATATTTATTCGGCTTCGCCGTCAGGTTGTTAATGCTGTACGTTAATTTTCCTTCTGTTTTCAGATATGAGATTTATCACCATTTTGGCAGCAGAAATTGTATCTGGAAGCGCAAGGTCCAGTCCGGCCCGAGGTCATCGGGTTTTTCAACATTATAAAATGCCTGGAGTTGGGTGTTTACCGGTAATTTTCCTATTTTGAAAAGTCTGCCGAATCCCCCTCCAAAAGGTACAGTCCATATATTATCACTGTCAGCTTCCCAGTTCGCAGTAATAATTGGTGAAGAAGTCAGATACCAGCCATTTGGAAGGTTATAGTTGATAAAATACTGGGTCAGCATCTGGTTCACATCGGCCCGGTCGCTGTCACCTGCAAATGACCAGATGTTTTGAACCAGCGCCCCAATAACCCAGGGGCCTTGTATAGTCAGAGCAACCGCGGCTGGCCCTGCTCCCCATTTTTTGCCTCCCAACCGACTGTCTGTGGCTGTAGGAAGCAAAAAGACAGGACCGGCGCCCCATATAAATTTTCCAGGTTTATTTGGTCCAAAAAACAGAGCCTGATTGATGTCGCCTAAGCCAAACTCCCTTCCCTGGCCATCATAAAATCCTGGCTGGCTGATAAGCGGTGCAATAGTTCGAGAGATGAGGAGCCAGTTGTCGCTCAAATCAAAAGGAATAACCGGCTGGATATTCGTAATGTTCTGCGTTTTCTCAAGTGGCCCATATCCGAAGTTGGTATTGTTCTGGAAAGGAAAACTCATCATATTCGCCATGGGGTTCTGGGCGGCCTGGCGTAGATCATCGGTTGAGGGATCTGCAGCATGCAGAGCAGGTACTGTCACAAATATTGCCATAAAAAGTATTGCATAGAGTAATCGTTTCATTTTCCGTCTTCTCCTTTGTTCTGTATGTTGTTGTTAACTGTTACAGCCCCGTCCAAAAAGCTTACCAGATACTGCCTGGTGTCATCGTTTATGGTGATAGCATCCTTGCTGAATTCTGGGCTGAGGGAGGATTGGGCAGGGCAATGGCGGTGGCTACAGCTACTCCTCCTGCAAGACAATGACGTCTGTTCATCTCCATAGCAGCCTTTATCTCTTCATGGTTTTTTTGTGCATTCATCAGAGTCTCCTTGCTTTTGGTTCAGGGTTAATTGCCTATTAGGCCAGGCTTAAGTCTTTTTCTTTCTAACCGCCTTTGTTAGCAGATCCAAAATGGGAATTAGGCCAATTGCGCCCCCTATCTTTCCACTGGTCAAGGCGTTAAATCCTGAGCGGATGCGATACACGTCATCGGTCACCTTGGTAAATTCCGCCTTGATGCCCTCTACATCATTATTCAGTTCGGAATAGATTAAGTCCCGAATTTCCTGGGCCATTTTCTCTTTATCGCTGTCACTGCCTGAGCGGGCGGCAATACGCAGGATGACTATACCAATGAGTATATTTGTGATGGCGATAAACAGTGCCGCCAGAGCCGGGCTGATTTGTACGCTCAATGACTGATACCCGGCAAAATTCAACATGCCGAGTCCAAGCAGAACGAAAAACAGGGCTACTGCTGCTAATACAGCCTGCGTTGCAGCCTTTCTGGCATGATATTTACCGAGGGTCATTTCCGTTTTGGCCAAAAGCTTCAATTTCAGTATGGGGTCATTCATGATTTTCTCCTTATCTAGGCAGCAGCCGGCCAATGAGTATTCCAAGCGCAAAAACAATGAGCAGAGTTATCGGGTTGGTATCTTTCAATTCCTGTTCCA
>JAUVON010000322.1 GCA_030599175.1 Desulfobulbaceae bacterium
AAAGGCCCGAAGCAGCCACTTCGAGCCTTTCTACAGACATCCCGTAAATACGGAAGCCCAACAAGCACCTTCATATAATCACAGCTTCCGTTTTTGTTCAAGTCGGAAGAATGGAGATCCTTTTACTGAAGCCTGTTTCATGCAGGCGTTGTGGCAGAAGTTTTTATATCTGCCGGAGCTGCTGGCGGGGACAGGCCTACTGTTGTGATACTTGTCGACGGAATTCCCAGCGAGAAGTCCACCGTTTGGCCCAGCAAAGATATCGACAAACAGCAAAAGGCCGGGAGGCCCACCGACAAGGGGAAAGAAGGCGAAGGATGCAAGTTTCTGAAAAAACCGTGGCTGATGCATCTTCAACACCTGCACCCGGGCATGATAGGTTACCTCAAGATCACCCGTTTATTGTCCCTTGTTGTCATTTTTGTGGTGGAAAGGGTGTGGTTGTGGAACATTTTCCCCGACGGGGCTATGGGAGACGGAGTTCAGTAGCCAATATCAGATCATTCAGACATCCTGGAGGCACACATGATCGATAGAAAAGTCCTTGTTTGTGACCGTATAAGGAAGATAGATGGAAGCTTCGCCTGGATCGGCCACCGTTTTCTAAGAGGTGGATTTTTTGCCAGCCTCAATCAAAATGAATTGCTCCTGTATTTTTTTCTGGTGCTTGTGGCTGACCGCCAGGGGCTTTCCTACTACCACTATGACAAGATCTGCTCTTTACTCTGTCTATCCCTAGATGACTATATCGTTGTCCGTGATCAGTTGATAGAAAAAGACCTGATCGCCTTTGACAGCACCTTCTTTCAAGTCCTCTCCCTGCCGCGAATGGTTGTGAATCAACCCTCCAAACTGCTTAAAAACCGAGACGACATGGAGACATTTGATCTTGCCACAATCAAGCAAATAATGCGCAAACAATTAAGCCGTGACCATGAATCATAAAGATTCGAAAAGACTCTCGCAGGCAGTTGAACAATATCTTCTGCAACGAATCGAACAAGGATTCCCGGATACGCTCATCAACACCCAGTGTAGAATACTGCAGGATTTTCAGCTTTTTGTAAAACAGCAGGCAAAAGAGTGGGATGAAATATTCACCCTTGAAATATTGAAAGAATTTATGCAGCAGGGTGAGGGTAATGAACGACGACGTGCGGTTCGGGGGCTGGCAAAATTTCTGTATCGCAAGAAGCAAATTTCCCAGCCCATTCCAAGAAAAGCAAGACCCAAGCTGCCAGAAATATTTGAGGACTATCTGCATTACTGCACCACGACCCGTTACGATACAGAAAAAACGGTACAACATATACGGCGAGTCCTTGAGGCGTTCAATCACTATCTCAAACACCATAATCTCAGCCTTTCTGCACTAACCATAGAGAGAATAGACACTTTTGATCAGGAGTACAACGCAGCTTATGCCCGGCAAAGCCAGAAATTTAACCGGAGTTGCTTCAGGCTCTTCCTGAGATATCTCTACCATGAGCGTCGTGTGCTCAGGCGAGACTTTGCAGCATTGCTCAAAGTACCGCGAATGTACCACTCAGCAAAACCACCCTGTTTCTTGCGTCCTGATGAAATCCAACAACTTTTTGACAGTATGACACCGGCAACACCTACTGGGTTACGGGCATATGCCATGGTTCATATAGCCTATACCATAGGGCTGCGCCCTCAGGAAATCAGTAGGCTGACCCTGGATGATATTGCCTTCAGCAAGGCTGAGATGAGTGTACGATATCGCAAGGCTGCCTTACCGATTACGATGCCGATCCCACAAAAGACACTGAAGGCTATTGCGGCCTACCTGGTCGGAGGCCGTCCGGAAAATGATTGTCGCGAGCTCTTTCTGCAACGCTATCGCCCGTTCAGACCTGTCAGTTCGTCAACTGTTTGCTATGCCATAAAGAGTTGTATGCAAAAAGCCGGTTTGCCTGAAGCCACCACCTATTGGTTGCGTCATACCCATGCACAGCATCTGCTTGAAGCTGGGATCTCTATCTTTGAGATCAAGGAAATGCTTGGTCATAACGACATTGAAGCAACAAATAGATACCTCCATATTCATCTCAAACTTATGAGGAGAGTTATTCTTGGCGAACTTGTTTAAAAGCTATCTGGCACAACAGATGGAGCAATACATCGAATATCGGGGAAGCCTTGGCTATTCCATAAAAGCCGTGGACAGTCTAAAACGATTAGATCGGTACATGGTGACAGAAGATGTGACCACGCTCGAAACGTTGACACCCCTGTTCTTTCTGAAGATGCGGATAGATCTGGCAATAGACCCAAATACAATAAACAGGGTAATCGATGGTTTACGCGGCTTTTTTCAATATCTCGTACGAATTGAGTTCTGTCAATATAATCCACTTGCAGGAATTCCCCGTTTCAAGGAAAACAACATTATCCCCTTTATTTTCTCTGATCAGGAGACTGACCACCTGCTCGAAGCTGCCTGGCGACAGGTTCGTAGAGAAAAACAGGCTTTTTTTCTTAAGGATATGGGTTGTTGTCTGGCCCTGCAACTACTGGCCCGTTGTGGCTTGCGGATATCTGAGCCCCTGCGATTGAAAGTGGGGGATTTCAGAACTGACGAGAGAACAATCCATATCAGAAAGACAAAGTTCCGGAAGGATCGGTTGATTCCTATCCCCGTGGACGTGGCAAAGCATCTGTCGGATTATCTCCCCCTTCGCAGCACCTTGCTGCCGACGGATAATCAAAACCCATATCTCCTGGTCAGCGGTCCCGCCAAGGGCTTGCACAACCAGCAGGTTCGCAACTATTTCCACCAGGCAATACGAGAAATCGGACTCACTCAAGCCAAGCAGGTTATCGGCAACACCAATATCAGTGGTACTACCCCACACTCGTTGCGCCATTCTTTTGCAGTCAATACACTCAGACGGATAAAAGAACGAGGTGATTCACCACAAAATGGTCTGCCGGTTCTTGCAGTATACATGGGACACAAAAAATACACCTATACCATCTACTACCTCAAACTCATCGATGCGGACCAACACCGGAACCTCGTTGATTTTATGACTTCGTATCCATCAAAACTATGAAACTTACGATCTGTGTTCACTATTTTTTTGAGCAGTATCTGCAACGGATCAAAGGTTACGGTCCCAATACTATCAAGGCCTATCGTGATTCGTTTTCTCTTTTTTTACCTTTTGCCAGGGATGCGCTTGGCACGCCCATCAACTCTTTGCAACTTGAGCAACTCACCCCGGAGTTGATTTTAGACTTTCTTGACCACCTCGAAAAAGAGCGGGAAAATGGTACCAGAACCAGAAACCATCGACTGGCGGCCATACAATCCCTGGCCAAGATGATCCTCTATATGTATCCGGAAAAAAGTGATATTGCAGTGAGAATACTGAATATCCCCTGCAAGCGTTACCACAGGAATATCATCGGCTTTCTTTATCAGGAAGAAATCCTGGCTGTCCTTGATTCCGTTAATCTCAAATCAGCACAAGGCTTCAGAGATT
>JAUVON010000106.1 GCA_030599175.1 Desulfobulbaceae bacterium
GTTGTCTGAGGTTTCCCACAGCGGGTTCAACGAAGGTGGAGGTGAGGTAAGAAGCGCACGAGCTAAGTCCCGCAACAGCACAGAAGAGAGCAATGGTCGTCAGCAACCTGAAATGAAGCAGTGGTTGTGCGGGCATGGAAGTCTCCGAATGGTGTAGAGTTATTTTCAGACAGATATATATTGCTCTGTCATTGATACAATCTCGGCCTGTACTTTATGTTTAAGCTCCGGCGGGGAAACAACCCTGGCCATTGCCCCATACTGAAGGATTTTCATGGTAATTTCTCTGTAATCACTTATCGGTAAGCTGAGACGCAGCCCTCCATCAACCTCCTCAATAGTTTGATCCTTGTGCCAGTGCTGGTGGCGTACCAGTTCTGCAGCGGTGGAAGTAAAGAGAATTTCCGCATGGCAGAGTGGTTTACCTTTAAAGATACCGAATGATTGCTCCAGCAGTTTGTGGTCAGGGGAGGAGTCGGACGGGATAGGTTTCTCTGTAATCTCCGCTTTGCGGATTCTTGCAATGTGAAAAAGGCGACTGGCCTGCCGAAGCTGACAGTCGGCAAGCAGATACCAGCGTCCCTGGTAGTTAACGATTCGTTGGGGTGCGATTTCTCTGGTACTGGTCTCCCCTTTAAGCGAACGATACAGCAATTTCAGAACCTTTCCCTGAACAACTCCCTCTATTATGCATTCAAAAACCTGGTGGTCAATAGATTCGACTTCAATCCATTCACAATAGATACGATCAATAAGTTTTCCGTAATCGGGAGAGATCATGGAGGACAGCCGATCCTCAAGTTGCTTGACTTCGGGAAGCTCTTCCAGGCCAGCTTCTCCAGCCAGTTTGTTTAACATTGCGAGGAGGAAAACAACCTTGGGGCTATCCTCGAATGGCAGGACAAAGCCCTCTTCCCGGTAACGGTAGCCATTTTTTTCGTGACTGAAGGTGAGGGGGGCCAGAAGTCTGTCCCGGAGGTAGACGATATCCCTTTTCGAAGTTGCAATAGAGGTTTCAAACTGGGCAGCAAGTGTTCGTGAATTTGGGAAATGACCTTTCAGCACTTCCTGATGGAAGTAAAAAATTCTTTCGAGAAGACTCATGGACGAGATTTGGCATGTCGGCGATGTTTTACAGGGAGGATCTTCAGTTGATCTCTGTATTTTGCAACAGTTCTCCTGGCAATTTTTATGTCCTGCCCGGCTAATTTTTCGGCAATAGCGTTGTCACTCAGCGGTTTGGCCTTATCCTCTTCCTTGATCATTTGTTTGATCCGGACCTTGACTGATTCCGCAGCCAGTGCATCTCCTCCGGTGCGGGGAATTGCTGTGGAGAAGAAGTATTTGAGCTCGTAAATTCCCTGGGGTGTATGTACATATTTATTGGATGTTACCCTGCTGACGGTGGATTCGTGCATCTCAATATCATCAGCAACATCCTTCAGGATAAGTGGGTGTAAATGGTGCGGCCCCCGCTCAAAAAAGTCATGCTGGAACTTGAGGAGGCTCTCCATTACCTTATAGATAGTTCGCTGTCTCTGGTAGAGTGATTTAATAAACCAGTCCGCATTTCTCAGTTTGTCGCTGATATAGTGTCTGGATGTTTTTTCCATCTCTTTATTATCTCTCAGCAATTCCTGATAATGGGTGGAGAGTTTGAGACGGGGGAGATCATCATTATTGAGTCGGATTATATATTCACCATCAATTTTTTCCACGTACACATCCGGGACAATATAGTTTGTATTATCAGTGGCATAAGGCAGTCCTGGAAATGGGGTAAGCTCACGGGTGATGAAATCGACAGCCCTGACTACTTCGAGTTTTTTTCGTTTTGTGGCCTTGGCAAGTACCTTGAAGTTGCGCGTTACCAGAAGAGGCAGGTGATGTTGTACAATTTCTGCGGCAAGGGAGTTTTTTTTGCCTATCCGTTCCAGCTGGAGATAGAGTGACTCACTGATATCCCTGGCCGCAATCCCGGGGGGGTCAAGATCCTGGATCACTTCGAGGATATAGTCCGCATCGTCCTGTGGACATTCAGTCACTTCCATAACCTTTGCCAGGTCAACCTCAAGAAAGCCATATCTGTTGAGGTTGCCGATGATGAAGAGTGCAATTTCCATCTCTTTTTCATCCAGATCACAATGGGCGAGCTGCCATCGCAGATAGGCCATTAATCCGGGTTTTTCTGAAATGAATTCGAATTGAGACGGTGCATCTGCGGGAGGAGTTTCGTGGGCAAAGGAGAAATTGCTGTCAAAATTATTGGCGTAATCCTCCCAGTTTACCTCGTTCATATTATCGGTAACTGCCACCTTTTCGGTAACATCCTGTTCTCTGCCCGGCTCGGCTGTCTGTTCTGTCGTTGCTGAGAGGGCCTGGAGATTTTCGGCGGTTTCCTTGGGGGAGATGTCTTCTTCCAGGGCGGGATTCTGCTCAATTTCGGCCTGCAGGGCATTGGAAAGCTCCAGCCTGTTGAGCTGAAGGAGTTTGATGGCCTGACGCAACTGCGGTGTCATCACCAATTTCTGTGCAAGCTTAAGCTGTTGTCTTAGTTCCAGGGCCATTTAGTGCCTTACTCCATAAAAGCTGTAATAAAAAACAAGAAAATTTAAAGATTATTCAACTCTAATGGTTAATACCTGCATCAAGGCACTTATCCAAGCATTCTAAAATTCCGATTTATTCGGGTTAGTGCCTTACTCCAGAATTTCAGTAATAAAAAAACAAGAAATCCAGGAAGGTCGTTTAAAATTACATGCTGAAGTTTTCACCGAGATACATTTTCCGTGCCACCTCACTTTCGATAATATCGTCTGCCACACCGCTTGTGAGAATTTGTCCCTCATTCATAATATAGGCAAAGTCACAAACCTGCAAAGTTTCTCTCACATTATGATCAGATATGAGGATGCCCAACCCTTTTTCTTTCAGGTTGTGAATGAGTTTTTGCAGGTCATTGACGGCAAGTGGGTCAATGCCGGCAAAGGGCTCGTCGAGAAGGATGAATCGGGGGTTGGTGGAGAGCGCCCGCATAATTTCCACCCTTCTCCGCTCACCGCCGGACAGGGCATGACCTTTGTTTTTTCTGAGATATTCAATATTGAACTCAGCCAGCAGCCCATCAATACGGTTCTTTATCTCATCCCTGTTTACTCCGAGAGGTTCGAGGATAATTCTAACATTTTCCTCCACAGTCAGCTTTTTGAAGACGGAAGGTTCCTGGGCAAGGTAGGAAATACCCTTGAGTGCCCTCTTATATATGGGGAGATTGGTTATCACCTCGCCATCAAGGATAACGTTGCCGCTGTCTGGACGTATAAAACCTGCTATGGAATAAAACGAGGTTGTTTTTCCTGCTCCGTTCGGTCCCAGCAGACCAACCACCATACCTGTGTTGATTTGCAGGCTGACCCCATCAACAACTGTACGATGTCCATAACTCTTAACGATATTTCTGGTTTCCAGCATTGACATTACTTTCTCTTCCTGAAAATCTCGCAAAAAACCATTGAGTTTTACGGTGCCATTATTTTTGCATTATGGTCATCTTAACCCGCGACGGCTTTTTCTTATCTTTCTTGTCAGTGTCGGAAAGGGTCGTTGATGTTCTTCCACCAATTACCTCCGAGCGCCCCTCGTCGAGATAATAGATTATTTTACTGCCGGCGACCATGTTCTGCCCCTGCCATGCTTTGGCGCTGCTTAAAAGAATAACCTGTCTCTCTTTAGCAAGATAGATCATTTTTTTGCCGGTCCCAAGCCATTCTCCCCGGCTAACCTCGACGTTGCCGACACAGATAAGTTTTTCAACCTGCTGGGATGCTTTTTTTGTTTCCCCATTGGATTTTTCAGCTGCTGTATAATGAACTGTCATCTTGTCGGCGCGGATACGGATATCGCCCTGTTTGGCATCCACATCACCTTCAAAAACAACAGAACTGGTTTTTTCGGTGGATGTCATACGATCAGCTTCAATATGGATCGGTTTTTCTAAACCAAAGACAGGTGCCTGAAACAGAATCAGCAAACAGGCAACAGCGATTATGCTAAACAGTGAACGAAAACGCAGCAGATTTTTCATCGGGTTACTCCTTTACGAAACCATCACAGTTGATAAACTCGTAAAAATCTCAGTTTCGATGGATAAGTAAAAAGCTTCATATTGGAGGCGTGCAATTTTTCTATTATTTCGGCGTACATACGGTACGTCGTAATGATAGAAAAATTGTAACAACGAACAAGATGAAGACTTTTTACGACGCCATCACAGTTGAAATGCAATATCGAGCCCATGTTATCTTAATGGTCTGTAAATGTAAAGAGGTGGAGCTGGATCTTAACAGAGAATACTACTTTACTTAACTTATCCGAGTCAGTACAATATTTTTTGTTCTTCCGTTGAGGTAACAATGGAATATCTCATTGAAATTTAGTTCAAAAAAAATAAATCAAGGATCGGTTTGAACTCCGGTTGTGTTCAGTATGGTAAAAAATGTAAAGGAAAGTATTCAGAAGGCAAAGGTATTAATTGATTCACTGCCCTATATGCAGGAATTCAGGCATAAAACCATTGTTATTAAATACGGTGGCCATGCCATGGTTGACGAACACCTGAAAAGGCAGTTTGCCCTGGATGTAATTTTGTTGAAACAGGTAGGGATCAACCCTGTCATCGTTCATGGGGGTGGTCCCCAGATTAACAAACTGCTCGATCGTCTCGGGATTCAACCCAGTTATGTTGAAGGTATGCGAGTAACCGATGGGGAGACAATGGATGTGGTTGAGATGGTTCTGGTTGGTAAAGTGAATAAGGAAATCGTCGGCTTGATCAATCACTGTGGAGGCAAAGCTGTCGGGCTTTCCGGTCGTGATGGTGATCTGGTCTGTGCAAGAAAATTGAAGGTAAGCAGTAAAAAGAAGGTTGAAGATTTGGGGGACGCTCCTCCTGAGCTTATTGATTTAGGTCAGGTCGGCGAGGTGACACATATTAATCCGGGTGTATTGGAAAGTCTCAGCCGGAATGATTTTATCCCGGTAATAGCACCGGTGGGTGTCGGGGACGAAGGGCAGGCTTTTAACATTAACGCCGATCTTGTGGCGGGAGCTATTGCCGGAAAATTGTCGGCTGAAAAACTTATCCTGCTCACCGATGTTCCAGGAGTGAATGACAAAAATGGTCAGCTTATCACCACACTTTCCGCTGGAGACCTGGAAAAACTGATCGATGATGGTACGGTTGCGGGGGGGATGATACCCAAGGTTCGTTGCTGTAAAGATGCCTTGCGGCATGGAGTGGCAAAAACCTATATTGTCGATGGTCGGGTAGAGCATTCAATTTTACTGGAAATGTTTACACCGGAAGGTGTTGGCACGGAGATATTCTGATGAGGAGTAAAAATTCGGAACTGAAAGAGAGAGCGGATAAGGTTTTTGTAGGAACATATGCAAGATATCCAGCAGTGATGGTGAAAGGTGAAGGGTGTTGTCTTACTGACCGTAACGGTACAGAGTATCTTGATTTTCTCTCCGGAATCGCAGTCTGCTGTCTTGGCCATTGTCACCCGAAGGTGACCGAGGCTATACAGTATCAGGCAGCCGAACTTGTTCATGTCTCTAATCTCTATTATACGGAGCCCATGACCGATCTTGCAGAAATCCTGGTGGACAGCTCTTTTGCTGAGAAAATATTTATGGCCAACAGCGGGGCGGAGGCAAATGAGGCTGCATTTAAACTTGCCCGTATTTATAGTGGTGAGGGAAGATATGAAATTATCAGTCTTGCAGGATCTTTTCATGGTCGGACTCTGGCAACCGTAGCCGCCACTGGTCAGCCTAAATTTCATAAAGGATTTGAACCGCTGCCGGAAGGGTTTAGTCATGCACCTTTTGGTGACCTGCAGGCTTTGGAGGAAATGGTTACCGACAGAACCTGCGCCATACTCTGTGAGCCGCTGCAGGGAGAAGGTGGAGTAAGGCCTCTTGATGCTGAGTATCTGGCAGGGATCAGAGAACTCTGCGATAAACATGGCCTCTTGCTGATTTTTGATGAAATTCAAACCGGTCTGGGACGGACAGGGACGCTCTTTGCCTATGAACAGCTCGGGGTTACGCCTGATATCATGACATTGGCCAAGGGACTTGGCAACGGCTTGCCTATTGGGGTAATGCTGACCACCAGTGAGATAGCGGAATCATTTGTTCCCGGCACACATGCCTCCACATTTGGCGGCAACCCGGTGGCGTCAGCCGCAGCTGTTGCAACGATGGGAGTGATATGTGAGGAGGGTTTTCTGGAGGATGTCAGGGCAAGAGGCGATTATTTCCGTGGAGAACTTCAGAAACTTGCTGATAATTATCCTGCTCTGTTGTCCGGAGTCAGGGGCCTTGGTATGATTTTAGGAGCCGTGTTAACCGAAGAAGGTGTCGCCGTGGGAACGGACATTGTCAACAGGATGTTTGAGGAGGGATTTCTGATGAATTTTGCCGGCAATGCTGTCCTCCGCTTTGTGCCGCCCCTCATTGTGACAAGAGAAGAAATTGACACCCTTATTGCGGCGTTACGACAGGTGTTGAGCGAGTATTGAGTCAGAATTAATGGGGGTCTGAAGCGGCAATGAATTACGGCGCTTGAAAATGTTTTGCAAACCACCCTTTTTTTAGTACTTTAGAAATTCTTTTCCTGTTTTTTTAGAAAGATAATCGTTTGATAATCTCGTAAAAAGTCTCCTGCGCTGTCATTCCCGCGTAGGCGGGAATCCAGAAGGTATTGAAATAACTAGATCGAAGTCTACGCTTATCTCCCGCCTGCGCGGGAATGACGGGATAACGAAGAATTCGATTTTTTACGACGCCATCATCGTTTGATAAAGATAATAATTAATATAGAGGTTGCGGGATGAGTGTAAAAAAAATAGTGCTTGCCTATTCGGGTGGCCTGGATACATCGGTAATATTGAAATGGCTGGAAGAAGAGTATAAATGCTCGGTAATTGCTTATGCAGCAGACATCGGCCAGAAAGAGGACTGGGAAGCGGTTCGGAAAAAAGGTCTGGCCACGGGTGCGGACAAGGTAATCATCTCCAATCTGAAAAAAGAATTCGTTGAAGATTATATCTTTCCCGCCTTTCGAGCCAATGCAATTTATGAGGGCTCATATTTACTGGGAACCTCACTGGCAAGACCCCTTATTGCAAAGGAGCAGGTTCGTATTGCAAGAGAAGAGGGTGCCGACGCGTTAAGCCATGGAGCAACTGGTAAAGGAAACGATCAGGTTCGTTTTGAATTGGCATATATCGGTATAGATCCATCTCTGACAATTATTGCTCCATGGAGAACCTGGGATCTCAATTCAAGAAAAAAACTGGTTGAATTTGCTGAAAAATACAACATCCCTGTTCCGGTCACTAAGGAAAAACCGTACAGTTCAGATGAGAATCTGCTGCATATCAGCTTCGAAGGCGGTATGCTTGAGGATCCGTGGACAGAGCCGGATGAGGCGATGTATGAATTGACGGTTTCACCGGAAAATGCGCCTGATAAACCGACATATCTTGAGATTGAATTTTATGGTGGCGACCCGGTTGGACTTGATGGGAAAAAAATGGATCCACTGCCACTTTTTCTACGCTTAAATGAGCTGGCCGGGGCTAATGGAATCGGCCGTCTTGATCTGGTTGAGAACCGGTTTGTCGGAATGAAGTCGAGAGGAATATACGAAACCCCCGGAGGTACGCTTCTTCGTGAAGCTCACCTGGCACTGGAAACTATCACTATGGATCGTGAAGTGATGCGTATTCGTGATTCCCTGATTTTGCGTTATGCAGAACTTGTCTATAATGGCTTCTGGTTTTCACCTGAAAGGGAGCTCCTGCAAAAGACCATGGACGAAAGTCAGAAGACCGTTAACGGAGTTGTGCGGATGAAATTGTACAAAGGGAATTGCAATGCCGTGGGGCGCAAATCCAATCAGTCCCTCTATCAGGAAAGTTTTGCCACTTTTGAAGAGGACGACGTATATGACCAGTCCGATGCAACGGGATTTATTCGTCTCAACGGTTTACGTTTGAAGATTAACGCATTGCAGAAGACCGGGCAGGAAGGCAGGATCGCGAACTACTATGACTGATAAGAAAGAGAGTGGGTCGAAAAAGCTGTGGGGTGGGCGTTTTGCAGAGGGAACAGCTGCCTCGGTAGAGACATTTACAGCTTCCATTCAATACGATGCACGTCTCTATAAATATGATATCGCCGGCAGTAAAGCCCATGCTGCGATGCTTGCGGATCAGGGGATACTCTCCTCCAGTGACTTGGAGGCGATAGTGACTGGTTTGACTGAGATTGGCAGGGAAATTGA
>JAUVON010000319.1 GCA_030599175.1 Desulfobulbaceae bacterium
ATCTATCGCCCCTAAAATAACTTCCACACATGCACACCAAGTGCTCTATTCCAACAATCCATATCAATGCCTTACTCCAAAACTTCTGCAATAAAAAACAAGAGATAAGCACCCTTGAAACAAGATATCTTACTCCATTCCAGAAAGAAGTGCGAATATCCTGTTTATCATTAATCAATGGTGCATTCTTTTCCATTGCCATGGCGGAACAGGCTCAATGCTTTCCCATAAGCCTCTGCTCCCACCTTGAGCACTGGATTGATCTTCACGCCATTTTTCACAAACCTTTTTCTTACAGTATTTTGGATAAACCCATGCCATCCCGGATTTAACCAACCCACCATTTACATCCTGACCCTTATATTCAATCAAGGCCACCAGTCGGCCATACGAATCATGATATTGAGGATCAACAATCACCCTTTTTTTATATATCCGGGCTTTTATATATCTCTTTGCCAGCATAGCAGAATGCTGATTCCATTCAGGACAATCAATACCATAAAAGCGAACCTCTATATACTTTTTTCCACTTTTGACAACAATAGAATCACCATCAATGATTTTGCTCACAACCGCAGTAAAAGTCGAACCAGCGTGTCCCTCTGAAAACCATATAACACAAGCTAACAATAGAGGTAGAAAAAGAATTTTCAGCATACTTTACGGTCAAGTACCAGCCAGGGAGTATTAAGGGATGAACAGAATATTATATAATCATTGTTATTTCAACACGATATATCAATACAATAATTTTACGGTTTTGTAAACAAAGGTGTATTTATTGATAAATATTCCAGATCTGCTACAGTTATAGCCAGGCAGACTAATGATTACACTTATCAAACTCGAAGGATTCAACCTCTAATTACCATGCATGCACAACCGACTATACTCATTGCCGACAGAGATCCTGATACTCTTGCTTCAATTTTAGACAACCTCACATTGGCGTTTGAATGCAGCTTTCAACATGTATCCAATGACAGTGAACTGGAATTGACCCTGAAGAACAAAGCTGTTCATATACTCATACTTGACCTGAGCTTTTCTGATAAACATGAGGGGTTGTCTCTGATAGACTCTGTAAAAAGCAGTCACCCTGAAACGGTAATTCTGCCGATTATCCCTGCCGGCCGTCCACACTTGATAAAAAAGATGCTGGAAAAAGACCTTTTCTTCTATATTCATAAACCCATTGATCCTCTTGAAACTGCAATTGCTCTGAAAAGAATTCATGAAACTTTGATTAATCGGGCGGACGATACAGATATTCCGGAAAAGAAAACAAAGGCCACCCCCACTTTCCATGGGATGATCGGTACAAGTAATGCTATGCGGCAACTATTTGAACTGATCACTAAAGTTGCCGAGGATGATTTTTCAACGGTATTGATACGAGGTGATTCCGGTACAGGTAAGGAAATGGTTGCAAAAGCCATTCATGCCAGTTCAAGGAGAGGGAAGAAAAATTTTGTCCCTGTCAACTGTGCTGCCATTCCAGATGACCTTCTGGAGAGCGAACTTTTCGGCTACACCAAAGGAGCCTTTACAGGTGCAACATCAAATAAACCTGGAAGAATCCAGTATGCCGACCAGGGAACACTCTTTCTCGATGAAATTGGCGACATGAAATCTTCACTGCAGGCAAAATTACTCAGGGTTCTGCAGGAAAAAGAATTCGAACCCGTCGGTGCATTCAAGCCAATTCCGGTTGATACGCGAATCCTGGCAGCTACTCACTGTGACCTGGAACAGCTTGTCAGTGAAGGAACATTCAGGGAGGATCTTTACTACCGGTTAAGCGTTATCCCGCTTAACATACCACCGCTCAAAGAGAGGCCTGAAGACATCATGCCACTTATTAACTCATTCCTTGACACCTACATTCTCAAAAGAGGCCGGGATAAATTCACATTCTCCCCCCCCGCATTATCAGCACTTATTTATTATGAATGGCGGGGGAATGTCAGGGAACTTGAGAATCTGATCCAACACATGAGTATACTCTTCAGCGGCAAGACAGTACAATTACATGATCTTCCGGAAAAATTTCATAATGTTGAGGTGCCTGAGAATCCAACCATTCCTGTAGGTCAACCGGATCCTGACATTGTGCAGATAGGATCTGATCCGGCTGAAATTCCCGGCGCAAATGTAAACTGGGAGGAAGGCCAGGTAGATTTCAAAGAACTGATCAATGACTTTGAAACAGAACTCATCGTCAAGGCCATGAAATTTACCGAGGGCAATAAAAAAGAAGCAGCAAGACTTCTAAAACTCAAGCGAACAACCCTGTTGGAAAAAATTAAGAAAAAAAACATCAGCAGTTTATGGGAAGACTAACCTAGATTTTTTCAGAAAAACACAGTTCCACAGGAATACGATTATCAACACAATGTATGAGGCATACGACCTAAGCAGCAAAATTTGTTAGGTTATTGGCGATATTTTCCTCAATATCTGCCACAGCTGCGGGGGTAAGAAGAATATCTTTTGCCCCATATTTTACGGCTTTTATCACCTTTTCCCTGGTCCAACCCGGCGCTGCAATTATAATTGGCAGAGAGCAGGCGCTATTCACCTTGATCGCTACCCCGAGTGCCTGTTCATCAATTTCCCTGGTGACCAGATAAACAGCTTTAAGCCCTCCGGAAATAAAATCATAAATGTTATCTTTGAAAGAGAGCACGCGGACGCCATATCCCCTGCTTCCAAATACATTTTTCAATTTTGCAACTTCAACTTCATCGTCACCAATCAGCAGAATATCGTCATATTCGTCGGAATCAGGATAATTCTCAACAGTGAGTATATCGTTTAAATTATTCGTTCTCTTGCCAGCAGTTTCTGCCATCGGCTGTTCAGCCATTACCTGTTCGAGATCGGTGGTTTCAATGGCATCGGCAACAGTCTCCACAAAGTTCTCCAACAGCAGCAAATCAACCGGAAAAAACATATAAATTATGCCAAATTCATTTTCTCCAAGAACAAGCCTCATAGAGCTGACGTAATATTTATTGCCGATCATGGTTCCATCATTAAAGGAATCCATTGTTATCGATGCAACCTGCTGAAATCCGACCTTGATAAATCGAATTTGTTTTGTGTATTCATCTTCAAAGGCTGCTGTAAAAATCCTGGCAATTATGTTGATAATTTCGCCGTAGGCATCCTCTATATCCGGGTTAAAATCATCACTCTCAACAACCGCTCGAAGTTCGGAATCCGAAAATAACATTAGTCTGCCGGCGATCAATATTGCATCTTTTAAATTGATGGCCAGGAAACTCCTCCCTTCAATTTCACCAACTACATCCAGATTAGCAATAATCTGACTATAAGATCCTTCCTTAAAATTAAAATCTTCTCTCCCAGCCACCTTGTCCTCAAGATGAACCAGTTGTACATTTATGCCTAAAAGAGCACCCACCTCATCAGCTATTCTCTCCCGACTACCACACAGTATCCCCTCAACCTTGTTCCTGTGTTTTTCGCCTTTGAAAAGAGATGCATCCTCAGGCTTGGGTACAATCCCGCTAATCTCTGTC
>JAUVON010000316.1 GCA_030599175.1 Desulfobulbaceae bacterium
AGCATGTTCGATATTGCTGAAGGAGGAAGTGGTGGAATTAGCTCCATAGGGTGTAGTTGGAGAGGCCTGCCCTCCGGTCATGCCATATATCTGGTTATTAATGATGATGGCGGTGAGATCGAGGTTGCGACGGGCCGCGTGGATAAAGTGATTGCCTCCGATAGCTGTGGCGTCTCCATCTCCCATGACAACGATTACGTTAAGCGACGGTTTAGCAAGCTTGATGCCGGTTGCAAAGGTCAATGCCCTGCCGTGAGTGGTATGCATTGTATTGAAATCCACATAAGTGGGCATACGGCCGGAGCAGCCTATGCCTGAAGCAAATACCACGTCATCCTTTTCAAGGCCCAGCCGCTCAACAGCACGTATAAGAGCGCCAAGAACGATGCCGTTTCCGCAGCCTGGACACCAGACATGGGGGAACTTTTTGTGGTGCCGCAGATACTTATGGCGCAATTCGGTCATTCCTGAAAACATGGAGTTATCTCCAATTATGAGTTGCGGGTTTTCGTAGTATCATAATGGTATACATCTCTCAGATCTTTTGGATTTCTTCAAAAATTTCTACCGGAGTAATCAATTGACCGTCAATACGGTTGTATTTGAACACCTCCGTAGAGCCGGAGTTGACCCGCTTCACCTCGCGGCTGATCTGGCCCATGTTCATCTCGGGCACCAGGACCGCTTTACACTGGCGCATCATATTTACCACAGTGTTTTTCGGGAAAGGGAAGAGGGTGACAAGTTGAATCAGCCCAGCTTTGATCCCCTGTAAACGGGCCATGACTATTGCACGGCGTGCAGAACGGGCAACAGAACCATAAGCAATCACCAGTATCTCAGCATCTTCAACCTGAAATTTTTTGGTGATTTGAATTTCAAAAAAACCATTGGTTATTTTTTTGAACTGCCTTTTTGTAAAGGCTTCTATATCCTCAGGTTTATCAGTGGGAAAACCATCTGCATCATGGACGAGACCGGTGACATGATGACGGTAGCCATCTCCCATGGTAGACATGGCCGGCACTCCCCGGCTGTTATCCTCATAGGGTTTATACCATTCCGGCGGTACATTGGGAGCAATCCGGTCAACAACTTCAATGGAATCGGCAGAAGGGATTGTGAATGTTTCACGGGAGTGCGCAACCACTTCATCGGAGAGCACAACGACCGGGACTCTGTATTTTTCAGAGAGGTTGAAAGCGGTTACAATAATCGAAAAACATTCGCTGACCGATGCAACCGAAAGCACAATAATCGGATGATCACCGTGCGTTCCCCACCTGGCCTGCAGGACGTCACCCTGTGCCGGACTGGTCGGCAGCCCTGTGCTTGGTCCACCGCGCATGACATTGACAACAACACAGGGGGCTTCTATCATGCATCCATATCCGAGATTTTCCTGCATAAGTGAAAATCCGGGACCACTTGTTGCAGTCATGCTTTTGACTCCTGCCAGTGAAGCCCCTATGACAGCACCCAGGCTGGATATTTCATCCTCCATCTGGATGAAGGTGCCATCCACTTGGGGCAACCGGTATGACATGCGCTCACTTATCTCTGAGGCAGGGGTAATGGGGTATCCTGCATAGAACCGGCATCCTGCGGCAATAGCGCCTTCCACCATGGCTTCATTGCCCTGCAGCAGGAATTTTTTGCCATTCAACTCATGCGTCATTTTTCTTTTTTCTCCTGTCAGGATACTTATCATGTATGGATATGGCAAAATCAGGGCAGTGAAATTCGCAGAATCTGCAGCCGGTACAGGCATCGGGGTTTATTATTACCGGAGTGCCGGTTTCACTCTGTTCAAAAACCTCGACAGGACAGAAAGCAATACAGATTCCACATGCTTTGCACCAGTCTTCAAAAATCTGTGGAACAAAGAGCGTTTTGCCCTTTTTTTCAAGATTCTGTTTTGTTTCCCAGTAGTTGTCAGGATTCTGTTTTGGATCAGATGGAGAAATGTTTTTCTTTTTTCTTTTAGACATTGATAAATTCGTGTGCGGATGTGACTGTGACTGTGTAAAAGATTTGGGTTTGTAACCCTTTGCAATAAATCTTACTGGAATCATTGACTTTTGTCGATGTTTTTTCGGAAAAAACAGGAGTGTTTTAAAATTATTTTCGGATTTTTAAGTTTCCGATTTTGTTGCTTTATGGTAAACGCAGACAGGATATAAGCGGTAGAAAATTCAGCTAACTGCCCGATATGGAGGACAATTTAATGCCACCGAAAAGTTATAAATTTGTTTATGACGAGTATGGCAATACGAAGGAAATCATGGTCCACACTCGGGGCATTGGGGTGCAGGGCAATAATTATGTGAACAAGGGCACTGCTTTCAACGAAACCGAAAGGCGTGATCTTGGTATGGATGGAAGTCTACCCCCAGCTGTAAGGCCGCTTGAACAGCAGGTCAAGAATAGCCTGGAGAAGGTTCTTAAAAAAGAGGATGATATTGAGCGTTACATATATATTCGTTCTTTGTTTGACCGCAATGCAACTCTGGCCCATGCTGTGATCGCCACCGATATCCCACGTTTTATGGAGATAATTTACACACCGACTGTGGGGCTTGCCTGCCAGCAGTATTCCTCCATGTTCCGCAGCGCAAACGGCATCCATATCTTTCCCGGTAATATTGATCGTGCAGAGGAGATACTGCATCGCTATCGGCATCGTGATATCCGTGTCGCTGTGGTGACTGATAACCAGGGAATTCTGGGTATCGGAGACCAGGGTGCAGGCGGTATTGCAATTTGTCTTGGGAAGTTGATGCTGTATACTCAGGGAGCCGGGATTGCACCATGGCATTGTCTGCCCATTTCCCTTGATGTAGGAACTAACAATGAAGAGTTGCTTAAAAATGAGGAATACCTCGGGTGGCGCCATCGCAGACTGACCGGTTCTGAGTATGTGAAATTTATACAGCAGTTTGCCAGGGCCTTTAAAAATGTTTTTCCTCATTCCCTCTGCCAGTGGGAGGATTTTTCCAAGCAGAATGCATTTGCGGTAAGGGATGCATACCTGCATGATCTGATTTCATTTAATGATGATATCCAGGGAACAGGTGCTGTAACTCTGGCAGCAATTTTTGCTGCCATGAAAATCAAAGGGGAGAAAATCGAAGACCAGGTATATCTTGTCCATGGAGCGGGGGCAGGCGGCATTGGTATAGCAGAACAGATAGAAGCTGCCCTGATCGAAAGCGGTCTGCGGGAAAATGAGGCCAGAAGAAGAATATTCACCCTGGACAGCCGGGGAGTTGTAACTTCGGACAGAATGGTCGAACCATATAAGGCAAAGTTTGCTAAAAATCCGGTTGAGATGGATTGGCTGCAGGACTCTGGAGATAATGCCTTGCTGGACGCTGTCAGGCATGGAGGAGTTACAGTATTGATAGGTACTTCCGGTCAGTCCGGTTGTTTTACCAGAGAGGTGGTTGAGGCAATGGCCGCAAACAGCGAACGCCCAGTTATACTGCCACTTTCCAACCCAACTGATAAGGCCGAGGCCCTGCCAAAGGATATTTATAAGTGGACCGGTGGCAGGGCTCTGGTTGCAACCGGCAGCCCTTTTCCACCAGTGAAACAGGATGGCAAAAAAATAAGGGTCGGCCAATG
>JAUVON010000314.1 GCA_030599175.1 Desulfobulbaceae bacterium
ACCAATTCAGGGTTCCGTTCCAGTAGTCGGAGAAAATTCTGTTTCCCGTCAACCCAGAGATGCATTCGCTCCCAGGTTGTCTGCAGAGTCGATTTCAGGGTGTTCTCTACATCACCAATAATCGCCTGCCTGTTCCTTTCCAGAGTCAGCCAGCTGGCAAGGATAACAAGAGATATAAACAGACCCAGTAAGAGTATGGTGATCCTTCTGAATGAACGAGTCCCGAACTGGATGTTGATCTTTGCCGACTTGCTGAGTCTGGTTATAACCGCACCCATTGTTACCAGAAGAATCAATAAAGTAATTACTCCAACTGCAAGCCAAAGAGTCTTTTGCGATACCCCGGACTTCGATTGTATTCCGGTTGATGGTTCAGATTGTTCCAACTGATCAAAGCCCCCAAGCCAACGAGAGGTCAGTGCACTCTGTTCATCCCTGGTGACGGCTTGCAGTCCCTTTTGAAGAATATTTCGGAGGATTGCATTGTTCCGCGACACCCCGATATGAAGAGCCGGGTTCACCAATACGTCCAATGATTCATCCGTAATAATTTTGACATTTGGGATGAAATTCTTTTCAGTCAGATAAGAAATATTACCGATACTGTCTATAAATGCATCTGACTGTCCTGTTGAAACAGCCATTATGCCATCGAGGAGACCATCTACCAGATCGAGCTCAATATCAGGATACTTCTCGGCAATCATATCAGTGATGGCAAATCCCTTGATAGCAGCCAGACGTTTCCCTGAGAGGTCGTTAAGAGTTTTAATATCATGGTTATTGCCGCTCACAAGCATGACCGTGGGTTGAGAATAATATCCCGTGGTAAAAGCGATCTCATTTTTTCGCTCTTCTGTTTCATAAATTGCAGGAAGAACATCCAGTTCTCCGGCTTTTAACATAGCCAAAAGTTCGGTCCAGGTATAACCGTTGATGAATTGTGGTTTTAGGCCACTCTTTTGAGCGACAAGCTCGAAGAAATCGATAGAGTAGCCCATGGGCTTGCCGTCTTCGCTGAAATCAAAAGGAGGCCAGTCCATTTCATTTCCCACCCGGATCTCAGGATTTGCCTTAATCCAGGCTCGCTCCTCTGCTGTCAGATTGAGAGAACTTTCCCCGCCTGATCTGTAATAGAGTTGCAATACGCCTATTTCCTCCTGCTCATAAACAACAGGGTGATGGAGTTTTTGAAGTAGTTTTTTCTCCTCCTCCGGATAACTCTTACCGATAAGAAGCTGGTTGTCTTCCGTTTTATAGGTCTCAAAGAGAATTGATTCACTGGTGTTATCGAAGAGTTCTATTGCCCGGATGGCTCCACTGTCAGCCACCATGGTAGTGATAATCGATGCAATCGTTTCCTCATCGTAATTAAAGAGAGGGGTTGCTATCGCACTGGCTATCTTCTCAGCCTGTTCCTGTACATCATTTTGTTCCGCTGCCATGCTATTGGCGGCACTGGTTATGACCAGTATGAGTGTGAGCAGTATATTCTTCATTTTTTATTTGTGAGGTTGATGAAGGTGAAAATAAGATTAAATTTTTGAGCTTCAGCTCTGGGTCGTCAGCAGATTTTGAAGCACAGGTATAAGCTCGACAGCAATTTTGTTTTTGGTAACATAACTCTTTGCTCCGGCAGTTATGGCACTTATCCGGTATTCGGCGGATTCTTCTTCGTGAATTAATACTATAGGTGTATCCGGGAGGTTGTCGTGTATCTTCCGGGTGGCTTCAACTCCACTTATGTTTGGCAGATCAACGTCGAGGATTATCACCGACGGCCTGCGGGCCAGGCTCACCCTGACAGCTTCTTTACCGCTGTGGACCGTCAGTACACTGGAACCTGGCAGTCCCGTCGTTACCAGATCTTTCAGTGAATTCTGCAGTGCGTCGTGGCTTTCGGCAATCAAAATTACCTTGGAACTGTGGCTGCTGTGTTCTTCGTCAAATTGCAAGGGGCATTCTCCTGAACCGGCCCCCGGGAGGCTCAGTGTAATCACGATAGATAAATAATGAGCCTGAATCCCGGAAAAGTTTCATAGGATATTACATTATCCACCCAGGGAAGAATTGTCTGTCGGGAGATTATGACACTTTGTGTGGGCAATGTTTGAAAAGTAATAAAATTATCTTCCATCTTCGTGGGAATGATGGCGCAGAGGACGTTTTTGGTAATGAAGGTTGCTTTTCCGTACAAACAGTTTTTAATAATAGAATCGTGAAAGAAATACCTACCAGGAATAACACGTTCGTAAAAACCTAAAATCCGGGATGGCTAAGGAAAAAGATGAAGTTCAAGGTACCAATCTCAAAAAAAATTATAGTAACAGCACTTATCTTTGGGGCGGCAACACTGATAAGCGAAGAGATAGGGTTTAAGATTCCCCTTATAGGTTCAACACACACTGATCCTCGCGAATTGCTGATAACAATAGGAGCCGCCTTAACTGGTCCCATCGGTGGTGTTATAATCGGTCTGATGGCCATTCCCTGGTTTACTGGAGTCGGTGGCCCCTATTTTCCAACTCTGGTTGCCCATATGATGGCTGGTCTTATTATTGGAATCACCTATAAAAAACTGGTGTACCAGAGAATGGAATTTCCATGGTTCCTGTTCGGATGGGCTGGATTGGTGATAGTTCACTATTATTTAATAGTACTACCAGTCTATTTTGTAGTCTTCTTTACTTTCGACCCAGTCACCTTCGCACTGCATTTTGGAGATGCAACCTTATGGCATCTCTATACGACCATGGTAAAGCTAGCAATTCCTGAGCTTATTGCCACTGTAGTGATCACCACAATCATCATAGCCGCCTTGCCGCCAAAATATCGCTGCCCCTTATGGTGTCATTATGACAGTAGTAGAATTGCAGTTAAAAACAACTTCCTCGCCATAAGATTAACAACTTGGTTTGTAATCCTTTCTGCTCTACCTTTGGCCACTGTAGCAATATTTGTTCTCAACTCAGTTGAATCCGGCTTTGATCGATCAACGATTGAGAATCAAAAGGAACAAACAGAGCTGCTCGCAATGGCATTATCACACTCCACTGAACCTCAAGTTATCTCTTTCTTCCATGATCATTATTTAACTCAAAAAAACAGCTTCAATATTGTTGATCAGGATGGTCGATATCTCTTCCATCCTGATCATTCCAAAATCGGCACATTAATAAATGAGGATTTTGCCCTGGAATCGGTTGGATTGATTTTATCAGGAAAAACGGATGCTTTCCTAGATGATCAGAAGAGGCGCGTTGTTGGTTATGCCACAATAGAAGCTCAAAAGAAAATTGTTGTTACCAGCAGCGATAATGCTCTTGTGACTGGGATTGTAGCAGCAATTTATAATTCATCTCAAAAAAAGCTTATCGTCAGTTTCGCCTTTATCTCAATAGTAAGCGGTATTGCCATCTGGCTCGTTGTCGGCCGTCCTGTCCGTCAACTCACCCGGTTTACCCAACAGGTCGGCAAAGGCAATCTGGATATCAAACTCAACCCCGAAGATTCAGTAGATGAACTGCAGGTACTCTCAGTGGCTTTCAATGAAATGACTGATCAACTCAATCATCTGATTAATGGTTTTAAAGAAAAGGTGACGGAATTAGAAAAAGCTGAAAAGAAACT
>JAUVON010000166.1 GCA_030599175.1 Desulfobulbaceae bacterium
AGATTATTTCCATAGAGATCGATAACTCGCTGATCTGTATTGAAAACATTTGACTAATTTGTTAAACGGAGCCGCAGATGATAGAAGTTGAAGTTCGAGGAGATCTTGAGTACGCAATCAGACAGCTGAAAAAAAAGTTACAGATAGACGGAATTAAAAGAGAGTTAAAGCGTCGAGAATACTACGAAAAGCCAAGTGTAAAGAAGCGGAGAAAACAGGCCGAAGCCCGCAGAAAGCTCCGCAAATTCAATCGAATGAGAAGATCTTTTTAGCGCTGCACTATAGCAGTATCTAAGAGATAAGGGCTGAGGAAATATTATATCACCGCCACTTTCCGGGCAGTTCAGTGCTGCCCGCGACCTCTTTTTGCACCATCTCATCTCGGAAAGACGACTGGCAGAAAACAGTATAGAAGCATATTCTGCCGATATCACTTTCTTCCTCGCATTTATTAAAACCCAGGGCAAGAGACATCTGAACAGCGTTGATGTTTCTTTAATCCACGCTTATCTGGAACATTGCCTGCAGAAGTCTATCTCAAATCGCAGCAATGCCCGACGTATCTCAGCCCTGAAAACTTTTTTTTCCTTCCTTGCCCGACAAAATATCGTTAAGCAGAACCCTTTTGCTATAATCGACCTCCCCAAAAGTGGTCGTACGCTGCCTAAAGCCCTTTCCCTGGAGGAGGTCAAACGATTACTGACACCGCCACTCAAGGTGTCAGCTTACACCCGGCGTGACAGTGCCATGCTGTTTCTCCTCTACTCTACCGGGTTACGGGTCTCTGAACTTATCCGCATCCCCCTCTCCGCCTGTAATCTTTCCGCCGGTTTTGTGCGAGTTCTCGGCAAAGGGAACAAGGAGCGACTGGTTCCCTTTGGTGAACAGGCAAAGGAAAAGATAGAATTCTATCTCGAAACAGCAAGATCGTTAATCTTAAAGGGTAAACAGAGCAACTACCTTTTTATCACACGCCAGGGCAGCTGTATGACCAGGCTGAGATTCTGGCAGATAATCCGCAAAACTGCTCTTGCCGCCGGTATCGAAAAAAATATATCCCCCCATATGATCCGCCATTCTTTTGCTACTCATCTTTTAAGTCATGGTGCTGATCTTCGATCTGTACAACTCATGCTCGGCCATGCGGACATTGCAACCACTCAGATTTACACTCATATTGACCAGGAAAGATTGAAAAGCATCCATAAAAAGTTTCATCCCCGTAGCTGACTCAGCACTGATTTTTCATACCCCTGTGGCAAAAACATCCTGAATGACCTACAATGATCAAGATTGAACTTTTTACAACGCCATCATTTTTTGGTAAGACAGAAATTACAAAACAATGCACCTGATTACTACACATCTAAATGCCGATTTTGACGGTCTGGCATCAATGATTGCAGCCCGAAAACTCTATCCGGGAGCCATACTTGCATTCCCGGGATCACAGGAGCGCAATGTCCGGGACTTTATCTCCCAGAGTCTGCTCTACCGCTATGATTTTCTTAAAACTAAACAGGTTGATTTAAAAGCCATTGACACTCTCATTGTTGTCGACACACGATCGTCAACACGGCTTGGACCATTGGCCGGATGTCTTGACAACCCAAATCTGAAAATCCACCTCTACGAT
This sequence comes from Desulfobulbaceae bacterium, assembly GCA_030599175.1. GTDB lineage: Bacteria > Desulfobacterota > Desulfobulbia > Desulfobulbales > Desulfocapsaceae > Desulfomarina. Next base: position 1,637 of record JAUVON010000166.1, read on the forward strand.
CATCACCCGCAAAACTCAAGCGACCTGACCGGTGAGATTGAGAGAGTTGAAAATTATGGCTCCACAACAACCCTTCTCACCGGCATATTACGAAAGAAAGGGATTGAGATCACAGACGAAGAGGCGACACTCTTTGCCCTTGGCATTTATGAAGATACCGGTTCTCTAACCCACCTTACCACCACTCCAGCAGATCTGAAAGCTGCAGCATGGCTTGTAGAAAAAGGCGCGAAGCTGGATCAGGTAGCGCAGTTTTTAACTCACGAGTTAACTTCTGTCCAAATCGGTCTGCTGCACGAACTGATGAAAACTGCCAAACAGTATACTATCCAGGATATTCCTGTGGTAGTCGTTACGCACTCGCTGACGGAATACATGGATGAATTTGCCCTTATTGTCAGGCGTTTTATGGCTATGGAGAACATCAATGTACTCTTCGCAGTCATTTCAATGGGAGGGCGAATCTACCTCATCGCCCGCAGCAGGATAGCTGATGTCAATGTCGGTAATATTGCCCGGGATCTTGGGGGTGGTGGACACTCCACTGCAGCCTCTGCAACTATGAAAGATATTACCCTCATACAGGCCCAGGAAAAGCTCATCCATACCCTGCACAAGCATATCCACCCGCAACCGATAGCCAGTGAGATGATGTCGCAACCTGCAATCACCATTTCTTTTGAAGCTACCATCTCGGAGGCTAAAGAAGTTCTCACCCGCTATAACATCACTGCACTTCCCGTTTGTGATTTCACAGGTCCATCGGTGGAGCAATCATTGCCAATCCAAGGCATAATCACCCGACAGATAATTGAAAAAGCGGCACATCATCATCTCGATCAGCGTCCTGTCAGTGACTTTATGAGCAGTGAGGTAAAAACTCTGCCTCTAAAAGCAACCCTAGCCGATATTCAAGAGCTAATCATTGAACATCATCAACGACTTATCCCTATCGTGGAGAACAGCACACTCATCGGTATAATCACCAGAACCGATCTGCTCAACCGATTGGTGAACGACCCTGCTCATTTACCTAAAGATCTTCTCCACGAATCTGAACATCCCTCCCTGGAGAGAAAAAGAAACGTCAATACCCAGATTATTGAATGTCTCGACAAGGAGATGATCCAGCTTATCCAGACCATCGGAGAAGTGGCGGATTCGATGAAATATAACGCCTTTGCAGTTGGCGGTTTTGTCCGGGATCTGTTGTTGAAAAAGCAAAACCTTGATCTTGATATTGTTATTGAAGGAGATGGTATCCGCTACGCAAAACAGCTTGCTCACCACCTGGGAGGCAGGTGCAGAACCCATGAGCGCTTCAAAACTGCCATGGTACTCCTGCCGAACGGGTTTAAGATTGATATAGCGACCGCCAGGTTGGAATACTATGAGTACCCGGCGGCCATGCCAACGGTAGAACTCTCCTCAATAAAACTAGACCTTTACAGGCGAGATTTCACCATTAACGCCATGGCGATCCACTTAAATCCATATCATTTCGGAACGCTGATCGACTTTTTCAACTGCCAGAACGACCTCAAACAGAAGACGATAAAGGTCCTCCACAATCTCAGTTTTGTAGAGGATCCGAGCAGAATATTTCGTGCCATCCGTTTTGAAAAACGAATGGAATTCCTTATTTCTCCACATACAAAACGACTTATTACCAACGCAGTCAGTATGGATTTATTCGGCAAAACCAATGATCCCCGCTTTCTTTCCGAACTGAAAATTATCTTCTCTGAAGAAAACCCGCTGCCGGCAATCGAGCGTATGGCTGAGTTCAAACTTTTTAAATTTCTCTGGCCAGACCTTCGCCCTCACCTCAAGATCGACCGCAGATTTACGCATATCCTGACCCAGGCTCAGAGAGCGATATCCTGGTTTCGACTTCTCTACCTGGAAGACAGCTGCCAGAACTGGATGGTCTACCTCCTTGCCATTATGGGCAGATCCCGCCTGGCGGAGCTGAAGGCTTTTTGCCGGAGATTTGAAGAAAGTCAAAAAGTTACCGATTACCTTCTTCTACAAAAAGAAGGTGCTGACAGAGCAGTACATCATCTTGCCCGAAGCAACGATCTGAAAAACAGCCAGATAGTTGCCCTCCTGGAAGAGCTGAACATTGAAGGATTGCTCTACATTATGGCTGTTGCCCGCAAGAATCATATCAAGAAAGCAGTGTCACTCTATGTTACCACCCTCAGACAAGTTGAAGGTGAATTGACAGGACAGGATCTTGTCAACCTGGACTATAAACCAGGCCCACAATTCAAAAAAATCCTGCTCACTCTGCGGAATGGGCGGCTGGACGGTCTTGCAAACGACAGAGACGAAGAACTTGCCCTGCTGAAGAACACTTTCCCGCTTTAAGAGGTTGCCCTGCACTGAACAGTGCTTACTATTCCCGGACAACATTCTCAGCAAAAGCCGTATACTACTTTTACACCCCTTTTTAATTCATGAATAATTTTATAGCTCAGCTCATCATTCTTGCACCACCGCTTCTTCTCGCTCTTACAGTTCATGAGTTCGCCCATGGGTATGTAGCTTATCGCCTGGGAGATCCCACCGCCAAAAATGCAGGTCGATTAACTCTCAATCCCCTTAAACACCTTGATCCTATAGGTACCATCGCCTTTTTCTTCATCAAATTCGGATGGGCAAAGCCGGTTCCGGTCAACCCCAATTATTTCAAAAATCCAAGAAAAGACATGCTTTGGGTTGCCCTGGCAGGCCCGGCAACCAACCTTGCTATGGCCATAATAAGTGCAATTATGACAAAACTGGTCTGGGCTCTGGCCTCTCTGCTCCCATATTCAGCGATTGCTGAAGCCATTCTCGTTCCCCTTAATGCAATGTTGATTGCATCAGTATGGATTAATCTGGTTCTCTGTATTTTTAACTTCCTTCCCATCCCGCCTCTTGACGGCAGTCGTATCCTGTCAGGTATTCTTCCCGATGATCTTGCCCGCTCCTATCAGCAAGTGGAGCGCTACGGTTTTATAATTATCCTGATACTGGCCTTCAGCGGCCTCCTCTCTAAGGTTATTCTGCCAGTTATCAGCTTTGCCAACAGTTTACTTCTCTCATAAAAGCAGGCTGTAGGTTGCTTAGGCTGGAGGCTGTTAGAAAAGATTTTATTATTAATTTCTGAAATTGATCTATATCAAGGAAAGTTTGCTTTTCCTACTGTACCCTTTTTATTATAATCGAACATTTGAGAAGCTTTTCCTATCTCATTACAAACTATTAACCCCATAACTTAAAAGAGGCTAACTATGTTCTGTTTTCAATGTCAAGAAGCTGCAAAAGGTACCGGTTGTACAATCAAAGGAGTGTGCGGCAAAGAGGAATCAACCGCCAACCTCCAGGATTTACTGATCTTTGACCTTAAAGGTATTTCCGTCATTGCCAAAGGATTAAAGGAAGCTGGAGTACAGGTTGACGAAAAAGTTGGTCTTTTTCTCTGCCAGGGACTCTTTACAACTATAACCAACGCCAACTTCGATGACAGCAGCCTGGAAAACTGGATTCAAAAATCCCAAAGTATCAAACAGGGATTGAAAGCCCAGTTTGACAAGCTCCATCCCGGACCGGAAAAAAGCTCTATCCTGCAAAAATTTCTCCAGTACTTTACCGGCAGTCCGGAATCAGAAGAACAAGTTCTGCTCGATGGATCAGCACTTTGGTTTTCTAGTGATCTTACCACTTATCAGGAAAAAGCAAAAACCGTAGGAGTACTTGCAACAGTAGATGAGGATGTACGTTCTCTGAGAGAACTGCTGGTCATTGGACTCAAAGGTATTGGTGCATATGCGGATCATGCAGCAGTTCTGGGGGTCCAAAAACAGGAAATTTTTGACTTTGTAATCGAAGCTCTCGCTTCAACCACAGAGGAACACACCGTCGACGAGATGGTGGCCCTGGTATTAAAAGCGGGAGAGATTGCGGTAACAACCATGGCAACTCTTGATGGCGCAAACACTTCAGCCTATGGCAATCCTGAAATTACCGAAATTAACCTCGGGGTAGATACCAACCCCGGCATCCTGATCAGCGGCCATGACTTGAAAGATATGGAAGAACTCCTGGTACAGACTGAAGGGAGCGGCGTTGATGTCTATACCCACGGCGAAATGCTGCCGGCCCAATCCTACCCGGCCTTCAAAAAGTATTCACATCTGAAAGGAAACTACGGCGGTTCATGGTGGCATCAGAATAAGGACTTTGAGACATTCAACGGACCAATCCTTATGACAACCAACTGTATTATTCCGATTAAAGAATCACACACGTATAAAAGCAGAATCTTTTCTACCGGTGTTGCCGGCTATCCGGACATTACTCATATCAAGGATAGAACCAACGGCGGTGCCAAGGATTTCTCTAAGATTATTGAACTGGCCAAGACCTGTGAACCTCCTCAGGAAATTGAGACAGGCAAAATCGTTGCCGGCTTTGCCCATAATCAGGTTCTCGCTCTAGCCGACAAAGTTGTTGAGGCTGTAAAATCAGGAGCTATTAAGCGTTTTATTGTTATGGCAGGCTGTGACGGAAGACAAAAGGGGCGCGCTTACTTCACTGAAGTTGCAGAAAAACTTCCCCAGGACACCATAATCCTAACTGCTGGTTGTGCAAAGTACCGGTACAACAAACTTGATCTTGGAGATATAGGCGGCATTCCCCGCGTTCTTGATGCGGGACAATGCAACGACAGTTACTCCCTTGCAGTCATTGCCCTCAAACTGAAA
>JAUVON010000425.1 GCA_030599175.1 Desulfobulbaceae bacterium
GTGATGTGTCAACCTTGAAATGTCGCTTTAGATCGACGCGACTGTAGTCACGTTAAAGAGAGCAGTTTTATAAATAATAATATTAGATCAAAGGAGATCACAGATAATGACTAGAGAAGAAATAATGAACATAATTGAAGAGAAAAACATCAGATTTTTTCGCCTTCAGTTTGTAGATATTTTGGGTTTTATGAAAAATGTTGCTATTCCCAAGAGCCAGATTGGTAAAGCCCTGGACGGAGATATGATGTTTGACGGTTCTTCAATTGACGGCTTTGTCCGTATCCATGAATCTGATATGTATCTTAAACCGGACTTTAACACCTTTACAGTTCTTCCCTGGAGAAACAAGGATGGTGTATCCGCTGCACGTATCATCTGCGATGTATATAAGTCAGACGGAACTCCTTTTGAGGGATGCCCCCGGGTAAATCTCAAGCGTGTACTGGCCGAGGCAAAAGAGCTGGGCTACACTATGAATGTCGGGACCGAGGCTGAATTCTTTCTATTTGAAAGAGATGAAAAGGGTGCACCTACAACCATCACCAACGATGTAGCCGGCTATTTTTCACTTGACCCTGAGGATATGGCCACTAACTGTCGACGTGAAATTATTGAGATGCTGGAACAGATGGGATTTGAAATTGAGGCGTCCCATCATGAGGTTGCCGAAGGTCAGCATGAGATTAATTTTAAATATTCCGATGCCCTGGAGGCAGCAGACAACACCGTAACGTTCAAATGGGTGGTAAAATCTATTGCCGGAAAATACAATTTGCACGCAACCTTCATGCCTAAGCCTATTTTCGGAGTAAATGGATCCGGTATGCATACCAATCAGTCTCTCTTTAATCTTGACGGCAGCAATGCATTTTTTGATGAGAGTGACGATTTGCAGCTTTCAAAGGTGGCCTACTCATATATTGCCGGTGCCCTGAAAAATGCACGTGGTTTTTCCTCTGTAACCAATCCGCTTGTCAATTCGTATAAGCGTCTTGTTCCCGGGTACGAGGCCCCTGTGTACGCCGCATGGTCTGCCTCCAACCGCTCTGCTCTGATCCGAATTCCTGCTGCCCGCGGTGTTTCCACCAGAACCGAGATCCGTTGTCCCGATGCAGCCGCCAATCCCTATCTGGCATTCGCTATGATGTTGAATTCGGGCCTTGATGGTGTGAAGAATAATCTTACGCCTCCACCTGAAGTTGCAAGGGATATTTTCGAGATGACTGCAGCTGAAATGGAAGAAGAAGGCATAAGCGTAATGCCTGGAAGTCTCATGGAAGCCATCGAGGAGTTAGAGGCCAGCCCGATAGCTAAAGAAACTCTTGGAGACCATATCTACGAGAAATATATTATAGCAAAGAAGGCGGAATGGGATAGTTTCAGAACGGCGGTTACCGATTGGGAGATTAAAGAGTACCTCACCCCTTACTAATCAGTCTTCTGCAGAAATCTGATTTGCAGTCTGCCTGCATGTCTTTATATGGTGTGCGGGCTTTTCCGTTCAACTGTTTAGCCCCTTTTTACGAATTTCTTCGTGCTGTCTATTGATAATCAATTCTTCAAAATCATCATACCGTATCAGTAGAGGTTGTATCTCAGTATGCGCGATTGATATTGCCATATCTAAGGTCTGATTCTTTCAAACTAACCTTAAATTGAAACTACTACTGTAAATTCAAAGAAGGATGTGTTCACAAAACCTAACAAAAAATACGCTGTTTCGATGGCTAGAAAATCAAGAATAACCTAACGAGAAAAGGACTCTTTAAAATCAAAGATGGTTCCAGATTATGTTTGTTGTTCACTTCGAGAGAAGCGTTAGGCATTACGACCGATACAACGACA
>JAUVON010000397.1 GCA_030599175.1 Desulfobulbaceae bacterium
GTGCGAGATAGTAAAGGGAGCGGCTGATGGCCACATCGACGGTGCCGACGAGAATGAGCAATAGCCAAACCCTCGCACCAGGAAAAATCAATGACTGTCGGCTTAGGGCCACTATGAATAGAATGCCGGAGGTGCATAGCAGGCGGAAAAAGAAGAAATCGAGAAATTCTATGTGTTCACCATAGCGCTTTGTGATGGCCGCATGCAGCGCATACATAAAGGTAGAGCATAAAATCAGTAATGATCCGAAACGAAGGTAGTCTACAGGCTGAAAGGCGACCGTAAACACGCCGCCTATTGCAATTAAGGCCCCTGCCAGCTGGAGCCATTCTAAATTTTCTTTCAGCCAGATCAGCCCAAATCCTAATCCAAACAGAATCGTTGCCCTACTCAGTATGGTTGCTGTTCCTGCATCGATGAATGCTACCGCCTCAAAATTAATAGAGGTGCTTGCTGCCACCAAAAATCCGATCACCAAGAAAAACCATCGATGTCGGATAAAAACCTCAAAATGCAGCCGTTTTCGAATCAAGCCATACAGTCCGACCTCTATGGTAGCGATGGTCAGAATATACATGACCGATGCAGCTGGGGCAATATGAGGCAACAGAAGCCGGGCAAAAACAAAGTGTAGGCTGTCTATAATCAAAAAAACCGTGACAAGTAGCGGCTTGTTGTCTTCAATATCAAAAATATCTGCCATAGGAGTACACTTATTTGATAGAGAACTCGCTTTTTCGGGGAGCGAATAGAGGGAGCTTGGCCCTCCGTTTCTGAATTCATGTCTCAAAAAATAGATTGAATTACACTACATGGTATGGTGAAAAAGAGATGAGGTAACGAAGGGAGTCCATAGGGCGACCGAAGTTGCCTCATCCTCCGATACATCGAAAGGAGTATACCATGAGTGTAAGCCAAAGTAAAAATCAACAAATCGATTTATCTTCTGAAAAGAGGCAGAGAAGAAGGTCCCTGTCTCCCGAGAAAAAATTCCAGATATTTTTAGAATCCCAGACCGGAAAAACACCGGTAGGAGAAATCTTAAGGCGCGAAGGGATATATTCGACTGATTTAACCCGCATCCGCCAGAAGGTAAAAGAAGGGGCTTTGGAACGTCTGGCCGACCATCCTGGTGCGAAACGTAAAACGATACCTCTTGACGATTATGAAGCTCTGAAACGTGACCTGGAGGAGAAGGAACGGGCTCTTGCCGAGCAGGCTGTGGAGTTGGCGATCCTGAGAAAAAAAACGAATGGGGGTTCGTGGGAGCGATAAAGGGCCAGTGGATGAATGTTGAACAGAAAGAAGAGATCATGGCCATGATTGAGTGGGCAAAGGAAAAGGGTATATCGGTTACACGTACCTGTGCGCTGTTGATGATCAGCCGTCGTCGTGTTATTCGGTGGCGGAAGAAATGGAAAAGCAATGAAGAACTCCATAATGGCAAACCTGGACCGAAACATTCTCTCCACAAACTTTTACCTGAGGAAGAACGGGCCGTTTTAGATATGGCCGGAAGAGAAGAATACAGTGATCTGTCCCATCGCATCCTGGCTGTGACAGCCTGGGATATTGATTTGTTTTTCGTGTCCTTTACTTCGGTATATCGCATCTTACGTTCTTCCGGTCTCATGTCCATGCGGGGCACTCAGCGCCATCATAATGGCCGCTCCATCCCTCCGGTACGCAAAGAGCTCACTGGACCAAATCAACGGTGGTGCTGGGATATCAGTTACATTTTAACATACGAAAAAGGGTTATATCTTTATCTGTACCTGCTTCTGGATGAATTCTCCCGCAAGGTCATTCAATGGCTGATAAGCTGGCATCAAACGGCTGAAGAAGCCCGGTATCTTATTGAACAGGGGCTGATCGGTGAAAACATCCTTGATTTGCCGGAAGATCAACGTCCCGAGATAATCAATGACAGAGGCCGTCAGATGAAAGCGAAGTCAATCAAAAGAATGTTTGAAGATCATCATATGCCCCAGATATTTGCCCGACCACGGACTCCCAATGACAATCCTTTTGTGGAATCTCTCTTTGGAACAGTAAAGACGGCTCCTCAATATCCCGGCCGCTTCCGGGATTGCGCAAAGGCATGCGAGTATTTTGGTCCATATTTTCAATGGTATAATACCGAGCACCTGCATTCCGGCATTGACTATGTAGCTCCCGAGCAATGCCACCAGGGATTGCGTGATCAAATCGTCACTGAAAGAAAAGCAAAACTCAGAAAACAGCAAATGCTGAGAAAGGAGGTCAATCGCCTTGGACAAATTCTCTTGACACAGAATGAAAAAACGGTATTTTCAAGAAACAATTTGATGATGCCTTGTAGTGTAATAATTTCTTGATTTGAGACATTGTCTCAGAAACGCGTCGGGGAGTTGCCACCATTTACATAATCATTCTTGGAAAACTGTACCTCTTTTTTAACAGAAAACAAAAGCGTAAAATTGAACTGGCCGTTGAAGCTGCATTTGACGGTCGAAGTAATGATTCTGAAATAAGATCTATCACAAGGAATGTCTTTCGAGGGATGCTATTTCACTATTGCGAAAAGCTTTTTAATGCCTTTTCCTCTGCTGATACATTGAAAGCTTTCTTAGGGGTGCACATGAAAA
>JAUVON010000164.1 GCA_030599175.1 Desulfobulbaceae bacterium
ACAGATCAACTACACAGCCGATATATTCTAAAAGAGGACGTTCTCTTCTGCATTCATCCTCAGGTACTGCAATTTTTTCAGAGCGATCCATATATTATCCGTATGCAGGAGACGGGAGCGGTTGCCGGGTCGATAACTGTGGCGCCGAGTTCATCCACAAGAACACTCTATGTTCTCGATGACGGTGAGATTTCCCATGCTCTTAAGGTACATTTTCCTTTCAGGATATCACGCTATGGCAGAAAAATGCGTGATGAGGTGATTGAACAGGCTATCAATATTTCCATGGAGCTTGAAAATGGCATTCATCACCTTGACGACAAGTTTGGTTTCTTGCGGGAAGTGATAGGTGTTTCTCATAAAAACCTTGATAGCCTGACAGCACGAAATGAAAACTGGGGATATCTCGTTCGGGATATGTTGCCCTTTCCGCATCTGTTAGAGCAGAGAATACTTCTACCCGGTTTTGCACTCTACGGCAAAAATTTTTTTTATCCGGGAAAACCACCTCTGCTTTTTGAGCTTATCGGCAGCGATGATCCTTTAGTTTTTATTGTAGATAACATCATGCTGCCAATTATTCGTCACTGGGTAGATTGTTTTCTCCACTTTGGTTATATGCTTGAACCCCACGGTCAGAATGTGCTTTTCGAACTCGATCCCTCTGGCGGGATTCAGCGGATTGTCCATCGGGATTTGAGTGTCGGTATTGATATGCGTCGTCGTCGGCAACTCAGCCTTTCTCAGGAAAATCTGAACAACTATAATCGTATGGAAAGTGGGGAATTTAACAGTATTACCTATGATATGTTTATGGGAAGCCATTTTTTTGATGCCATTGTCGGTTGCTGCATTGAGCGACACCCTGAGCTTAGGCCTGAGGATTTTCGCTCCCCATGTCGAAAACTGTTTGCCGAAGTGTTTCCAAATTATAAAGAGTTCTTCCCAGAAACTGTTTATTACTTCAGCGAAAAACGCGACCAATTTAATAAACCGCTCTATAAAGACACGGGAAAGACTCCGGACTGGCGACCTTGATAGAGTCTTGTGATTGGGATGCTCACTGCAAAAAGTGCCAAGTACCTGTCAAAAACTCTACGCCTCGGAGTCTACGCTTACCTGTATATCGAACTTCTCGAGGTCTGCGCTTATCGGACTTAGCCATCTGTAACTTCCGATAAGCGTAGACTTCGAGTGACCTTTTTACGAGTTTATCGTTGAAATGATAAATAAAATTAAGTCACATTTAGGCGCTAAACTCTTTATACTGTTAGTAACTGTGATTGTCCTGTCGGTTGTACCGCTTACCTATGTCACCCTGAGGGCTATCAACGATTATGGACAGAATATTGCAGAGTTAAACGAGGTGCAGATTCGGTCCCAGGCATTTTCTTATCTCAGGGAGATTGCCAGGGAACGGGCAGAGAAATACCAGGCTGTTTTTGATCGTATCGCAGTATCAGCCGGGATACTGGGCAGTCAGGCTTCGGCAATATATTCCGATATGAGTAACCATTCATCCTGGTCGTTTGACAACTCTCTGTTTCATATTCTGCCGCAGAATAGTATTTGGGCCGATTCGATTGATGATCAAGTTGTTACTCTTTACTGGGGCTCAGCTGAACTGGGATCGGATATAAAAAATGAGATTTCCGCCTTGTCTCATATGACACCGCTTTTGACGCGGGTTCTTGCTGAAAACCCTGAAGCCCTGGCTAGTCACTCAATATCTGTAACAGGTATCGGTCAATATTGTACTGATGATTTGAAAAGCAAGGCAGCTGTATATAACCTGCCGCCGGTTGCGGAGTTTGATTTGCGTGACGGGGAACCAATGACAATTTTCACGAAAAGTGATGATGTTTTATCTGAAGTGCGCTGGACAGATATTTACAAAGATGATGTTATAGACGGTCTGATGCTTACAGCCAGTGCGCCTGTCTACGATACTAAGGGTGTTTTTCGGGGTATCACAGGTATTGATGTTCCACTGGACAATGTTATTGGTGACATTCTCTATTCCGGCAAGAGTAGATGGTCTGAGGATGTGGTGCTTTTTTCGTTCCTGCTTGATCGCAATGGCAAGATTATTGCGATTCCTCAATCTTATTATCCATTCTTCGGTATTTCTGTTGATAGATCCGGGTTAATTAATTCCGGTGACAGGCCTGATACTGCTCTTGCTGACTCAGAGAAAATTGATGTGAGAGAGTTAGCACGAAATCTTAAAGGGCAGGGAAATAATTTGTCGAAGATTTCTCATGAAAATGAATTCTATTTTGTTGCAACCCATAGAATGGCAAAATCAGGCTGGATTCAAGGGGTGGTTGTGCGGGAAAACGATATGCTCTCTTCTGTAAGAGAAAGTGAAGTTGCTCTGAAAAACACCACCAGAGATATTCAAGTCAGGAGCGTAATCCTCTCCCTGTTGACAGCGTGTATTGCTATTGCCATAGTATTTGTCAGGGTGAGATATCTGGTTTTGCCGCTGAGAACTCTTGCCGGTGCAACCAAACGTGTTGCCGGAGGTGATCTCACAGTGCATTGTCCGGTGACTACCTCAGATGAGGTTGGCCTGCTTGCCGACTCCTTCAATACTATGGTTGGACGATTGCAGTCAGCGCAGGATCAACAGAAGCGCTATGCAGAGGCACTGGAAGTTGAGGTGGAACGAAGAAATATTGAATTGATTGATAAAAAGAGTGAGTTGGAAGAGACCGTCGAGCAGCTTAACAATGAGATAGAGCGCCGACAAATAATTGGCGAGGCGCTGAAAAACAGTCAGCAGCAATACTATGAGACCCTTGAAGCCTCCATGGCAGGGGTCTATATTATTGAGAATGGGCTATTTGTCTATGTCAATAGTTCAATGGCGGACATGTTCGGGTTTACCAGGGAAGAGCTAATTGGTTTATGTCCAGGTGATATGGTCTGTGAAGAGGATCGACCGCTGGTGGCAGAAAATACCAGGCTTCGTTTACAGGGTGATAATGTTCTTCCCTACACCATCCAATGGATCCGTAAGGATGGCACCACATTTTATGGTGAGGTCTGGGGTAAGATTGCAACCTGGCAGAAGAGAAAGGTCATGGTTGGCACCATCAATGATGTTAGTAGTATAAAACTGAAAGAGAAACTGCTAAAGGTTCAGGATCAGCGATTGCAGAAATCCCTGGATGAAAAAGAGGTACTGCTCAAAGAGATTTATCATCGAACGAAAAATAATATGCTGGTGATCATCTCGCTCCTGGATCTGCAGGTTCAGGATATTGAAGATGAACAGGTTCGAACACTATTTCATGAGACAGAGAATCGGATCAGGGCTATGGCTCTAGTGCATGAAAAAATGTACCAGTCACAGAATCTTTCTGAAATTGACATGGGTTCCTACCTTCAGGAGATTGCTGAGTCGCTTCTTGCAAATATGGTGGTTGACAACAGAATCAAACTTCTGTCGAATTTCGAGTCTGTGCCAATCAATATTGATTATGCAGTGCCCCTTGGGCTGGTGATAAATGAGATTGTAACTAACGCTGTGAAACATGCCTTTCCAGGAAAACGTACAGGTTCAATATGTCTCAGTATTAAAAAAAGTCAGGATGATGAGATAGTACTGGTCGTTGGTGATGATGGTGTCGGGCTGCCGGAAGATATTGATGTGCAGAACAGTACATCCTTTGGCATGCGGATCATAATAACCAGTCTGGTGAAAATGCAGCTCAAGGGAACATTAACCGTCAATCGAGAAAATGGAACCCGGTATTTGATCAGGTTCCCTGAACCAAAAACTACAAAACGGATATGAGCCAGGACGGTATTAAGGTAATGGTGGTTGAAGATGAGATTCTTATAGGATTGATGCTCGCTAAAAATTTGCGTTCATCCGGTTATATTGTCGGCGAAGTGGCAACAACGGGTGAAGAGGCGATTGAACGTGCAGGGTTGGAGCAGCCGGAAGTGATCATGATGGATGTAACGTTGGCCGGGGATATAAATGGTATTGAAGCTGCACGGCAGATTAAAGCAGAGCATGGGATACCAATTATAATATTCAGTGGTTACAGTGATAAATCTTTTTACGAACAGGTCCAGCAGGTTGAGCCGGTTGCTGTCCTGTCAAAGATGGGGCCGTTTTCAGATATCACAGCTGCGATTGAAAAGGCTGTGGGGCTGTAAGGCATTCTCATCCCCTTTCATGGGTAAACTCAAGGCCCCCCGCTCTACGGGTGGATCTTTACTGTTTTTTTATCTTTTTGATTTAAACCGGGTAAGATATGAAGTATAGCAAGTGTGGACACAATTTTTACGTTTAAATATCGTAAACTCAGCCGCTATTTAAGAGCATATGAAATATACAGCTATACCATTTTGTAAAAGCCTGTTTGTGGTACTATTCATCTCGGTGTTGTTTCTTTCTCAGCTGATTCCATCAGAGGCAGTTTCAGCTCAAAGAGATACATTCGATATAATCTATATTCTCTCAAAAGATCTGGAAAGAGTGCTTGATTATGAAGAAGAACTCGAGACTGTTTTTGGCCCAGAGGTCAGGAAAAAATTAAAGATTGTCGGTAAAGGTAATCAATATGCCATTATTTATGATGGGAATGATTCTGCCCGTACTGTAACCAAGACACTTGTTGAACATGGTGAACTGTTGCGACAGGCAGGATTTGACGAGGCCTGGGCTACTAAAGAACAGGACTTTCACAGTCTTTATAATGTCAGTTACGGTTTGGGGCCTAACCTTGATGCTTTGATCAAGAGATATAAAAAAATCTATTACTACCTTGGCAAAGACGTTAGGAAGAATCTGTTCATAGAAAAAACAGACTATGGAAATTATACCCTGATTTATCGCAGGACCGGTGGCAAACTTGCAACCACCAGGGTTGCAAAAATACATGGAAAGCTACTCAGGAAAAAAAGAATCAGAACGTCTGTCAGCAAAGAGAATAATAATGAAATAGTTTATGGCGAGTCCAGTCTGATTAATGATAAGGGCGATCCAGGGACTATCGTGGGGAAAAAGAGATCTGCTTCTCCAAAAGCCACATCGCCTGCAAAAATTGCAGCAGAAAAAACAGCAGAAAAGAAGCGTGTGGTGAAATCGACTAAGGGTAAACCTTATCGTTCTTTTTCAGGCTCGCAAACTCGATTTGAGCAGACAATAGAATCTTACATAAACGGGTTAAGACGAAAAGGAAAGATTAGGAAAGATGAGTCAACGGGATGGATGGTGTTTGACTTGGCGAGTGATGAGTCCATTGTCGATATCAATGCAAATAAGCCATTCCAGGCTGCCAGCATGATAAAGCCGTTTATTGCGCTCGCGTTTTTTCACGAGGTAAAAAACGGAAAATACAAATATGGGCCGAAAAGCAGAAGGAAAATGGAAGCTATGATACAGAGGAGCAGCAATTCCGCCACCAACTGGGTGATGAAGCAAGTTGGCGGTCCTTCATCCTGTGCAAAAATCCTCAAGAAGCATTACAGACACATATTTAAGAAAACTCAGATAACGGAATATATACCGGCAAACGGGCGAACCTATAAAAATAAAGTCATCCCTTCGGATTATGTTCGATTTTTAAGAGCACTTTGGAATAAGGATCTTCCATATGGGAAAGAGCTTAGACGTTTAATGGCGCTGCCGGGCAGGGATCGGTTATATCACGGAACACCACTACCCCAGGGAACTCTTGTTTACAATAAAACTGGGTCCACTGCACATCTTTGTGGTGATATGGGGATTCTTGTTCCCAAGACAAAGAATGGCAAAAGATATCCTTATGTGGTTGTTGGTATTATTGAAAGGAGATCAAGACCTGCTGACTATGGCCGCTGGATGGCTTCTAGAAGTAAAGTTATCCGGCAGGTATCTACTTTGGTTTATAAAGAGATGAAACGAGAGCATAAATTGTTGTAGTGAAAAAGAAAAAGGCACCCTGAACAGGAGAGGATTATATGTATATTATTATGGATTTATGCGTAGTGCCTATGGGGGTCGGGGTGTCAGTATCGAAGTATGTAGTTGCATGCCATGAAGTGCTGAAAGGTGCCGGGCTGAAAACAGAACTACATGCTTATGGAACTAATATCGAAGGGGAGTGGGATGATGTGATGGAGGCTGTTAAGGTCTGCCATGAAAAAGTACATGAAATGGGAGCCCCCAGGGTTACAACCACTATTAAGATGGGAACTCGTATAGACCGACGACAGACCATAGAAGACAAGGTTTCCAGTGTGAGGTCTAAGTTGTAGTGTGCCAACCTGAGGAATCTTTCTTGATGATTCTTAACTGTTGATTTTCCATGTATTAAAAAGCAAAACCCCGTTAATCCAAAGCCTGGATTAACGGGGTTTTTATATAAAAAACGGCGGCGACCTACTCTCCCACACAGTTGCCCATGCAGTACCATCGGCGCTGAAGAGCTTAACTTCCGTGTTCGGAATGGG